>CAKRPQ010000023.1 GCA_934385225.1 uncultured Eubacteriales bacterium | reverse complement strand
ACGGCGATATCAAGTATGTATCCGCCGCATTCCCGTCCGCTTGCGGTAAGACAAACCTCGCAATGCTTATTCCGCCCGAAAATTACAGAAACAAGGGCTACAAAGTCTGGACAGTCGGCGATGATATCGCATGGATCAGAATCGGCGAAGACGGCAGACTTTACGCGATCAACCCCGAAAACGGATTCTTCGGCGTTGCTCCCGGTACAAACGAACACTCCAACCCCAACGCACTCGCTACAACAAAGAAAGACTGCATCTTCACGAACGTCGGGCACAACCTCGACGACAACACCGTTTGGTGGGAAGGCCTCGACAACAATCCTCCGAAGAACGCAATCAACTGGAAGGGCGAAAAGTGGGATTACACAAAGTACAACAAGGCAGACAAGGTCAACACCTCCTGCGCACACCCGAACTCCCGTTTCACGGCAAAGGCTACAAACTGCCCGTGCCTTTCGAGCGAGTTTAATTCGCTTAAAGGTGTTCCGCTCTCCGCTATCATCTTCGGCGGCAGACGTGCAAAGACAGCTCCTCTCGTTTATGAGTCCAGAAGCTGGCAGCACGGTACTTTCGTCGGCTCTATCATGGCTTCCGAGACAACAGCGGCAGCCGCAGGTGCCGTCGGCGTAGTTCGTCGTGACCCGATGGCAATGCGTCCGTTCGTAGGTTACAATATGGGCGACTATTTCGCACACTGGCTCGAAATGGGCAAGAAGATTCCTCATGCTCCGAAGATTTTCCATGTCAACTGGTTCAGAACCGATGACAACGGCAACTTCATCTGGCCCGGCTTCGGCGACAACATGAGAGTTCTTATGTGGATTCTCGCTCGCTGCGAAGGCAAGGTTGACGCTGTCGAAACTCCTATCGGATTTGTTCCGAAGGCAGAGGATATCAACATTGAGGGTCTCAAAGATGTTACTCTCGATACGATAAAGAACCTCCTCACAATAGACAAAGATTCCTGGCTTGAAGACGTTGAGAACATCAAGGCGTTCTACAATCAGGTCGGCGACAGAGTTCCGAGCGAGCTTTACGACGAGCTTGCCGTCCTCGAAGCAAACCTCAAAAAGTAATTTGTTCTAAATAAAAAATCGTCCCGAAGGGCTTTGCCTTTCGGGACTTTTTTACTGTAAAAGCCCTGTGCCGCAAAAGCACAGGGCTTTGTTTTGTAATTCAGTCAAGCGATCCGCGTGGATGTTCGTATTCGGGAATTTTATCCGCAGTCGTTTCGGGATATTCGAGAACATTAAGGCAGAGATTGTTATAATAAGAGCGGCAAAGACTGTTGTTTATCATAGAAAATTTAAGGCAGTCGGAAGAGAATTTGGGAAGAAGCGCAGGCGAATCAAAAACGTCGTTTTCGCCGACGTCCGCTGCTCTATCCTCCGCATCGCCGCTGTCATCGAACCATATTACGTCAAAATTACCGTTTGCACTCTTAGCCTCGGCACATTCGGCTCCGTTTGCGCCTGCTTCCGCGGGCGGCGCACAGTCAACATCACTATCTGACGGACTTTTCATATAAGCACCGTAATTAAGCATATCGGCATCGCCGACAGCATAATAGGCACTATTTTCATCAAGAGAAAATGCCTTCTTGAAAAGCGGACTTGCAATAAGCGAAAGACAAAGCACAGCAGCGACGCCCGCGCCGCACCAGAGACCGATCCTGCGCGAAAGCGTCGGTGTGATCCTTTTCTTTCCGACCGCATTTCCCGTCTTTATACGGTCTTTAATGCCGTTCATTATCCTCTCGTGGAGATCATCGGGAACTTCGTATTCCATTTTCTCGATTTCAGCCTTGAAACTGCGGTATCTTGCAAGCGTCTCGGCACATTCGGAGCAATTTTTAATATGCTCTTCAAGTTTTTCGATTTCGCTTTCCGAAAGTTCACCGTCAATATATGCGCATATTGCCTCCTCCGCACACGAAAAACCGCTTAACTTAAAATCACATCTTTTCATTTCCCGAGCCTCCTTTCACTTATGCGTTATGTATATTCTTTCTTTCACTTTACAGACGAAGGAAATCTATAAAATGTTCCGTTTTTCAAGATATTCTTTTACGCCTGCACGCGCACGGAATATCTTACTTTTTACCGTTCCCATTTCAATACTCATTATATCGGAAATCTCTTTATAAGAAAGTCCCTCGCTCTCGCGGAGAATGAGTATCTGTCTGTAATCGTCGTCAAGAGAATTTATCGCTGCCCTCACGGCTTCGACGCGTTCCTTGCGCTCGTATGCCTTCACGGGATCGGAATTTATGTCGTCGTCGGGAATGTCCATATCCTTTATCTCGCCGTTCTCGTCTGTGACGGTCAGCGAATCGGAACGCCTTATTCCCTGCCTGCGCAGAAAATCGAGAGCGCAGTTCCGAGTCATTCTGAGTATATATGAGTACCACGAGCGAACCTCGGAGACCTGCTTCTCGTCTGTGACGAGCTGCCAGAGTTTGACAAACGCCTCCTGCGAAACGTCAAGCGCGTCCTCACGGTTTTTCGTGACGCCGAGAGCTGTCTCATAGACGGCTTTTTCGCACATTCGGACTATTTCTTCAAAATCAGCGTCGGGGTTTCCGCTCTTGCCTACTATTTTAGCGGCAAGAGATGCTATTATTTCGTCTCTTGCGCCCGATTTTGTTTCGCTTAGCGAAAGCATTTCCGCCATTTGTCCGCTCCTTTCCGTTTTTTTAATAAGTTTACACGTCGCTTTCCGCGACACCGTCAATTATCTCTCTTATTTCGTCAAGCGACGACGCGGTATTTATTCTGAATCTTGCCTCCGCCGCACCGCGCATTCCTTTCATATACCACGAAATGTGCTTCCGCATTTCGCGGACGGCAACGTCCTCGCCTTTCTCACGCACCTCGTCCTCGGCTTGCAAAAACGCCGTTTCAAGGCGTTCTCTTATGCTCGGATATGTATAATCCTCGCCCGAAAATGCCGCTTTTATCTCGGAGAATATCCACGGATTACCCATAGCTCCCCTGCCGACCGCGATACCGTCGCAGCCTGTGCTACGTACCATATTAAGCGCGTCTGACGCGCTGTAAATATCGCCGTTTCCGACAACGGGAATTTTAACGGCTTTTTTTACATCGGCAATGCTTTTTATGTCAACGCCGGGCGCATACATCTGTTTTCTCGTTCTTCCGTGAACACAGATAAGCGACGCGCCGCCCGCTTCAAGAGCCTTTGCAAATTCTGCGGCGTTCTTGTTTTCCTCGTCGATGCCCGTTCTTATCTTCACCGTGACGGGAATATGCACCGAATCGACAACGGCGCGAACGATCTTCTCCGCAAGCGCGGGATCTTTCATAAGTGCGCTTCCCTCTCCGTTCCCGAAAACTTTCTGAACGGGGCAACCCATATTTATGTCGATCGCAGTCGGCGTGCAGTCCGAAAGAGAGCCTCTGTACTCTCCCGTCTCGATCATTTTCGCGGCTCTTGCCATAAATTCGGGGTCGCTGCCGAATATCTGAACAGCCATCGGCAGTTCTTCACGCAGAACCGCGGCGAGAGGTGCTGTTTTTGACGGAATATTCTTTTTTGAGAGCTGTTCAAAGCATATCGCCTTTGACGAAACCATTTCGCTGACGGTATATTCGGTGCCGCACTCGCGGCAAATACGTCTGAAAGCGCGATCTGTCACACCCGCCATAGGCGCAAGGCAAAGTCCGTTTTCGATATATGTGTTTCCAACAGAAAAACCGTTTATTTTCTTTTCTTTCATATGCCTGCCTTTACAAGTATCCGCCAGCCGATCTCGTAATCGTAAAGGGTAATAACGCCGCACGACGGCGCGGTTATATATTCGTAGGCAAACGGCACGACTATGCTCCCCGTCGTATCTATGACTCCCTTTTTACCGTCCTCAAAGCCGAGAACTCCAAGTCCCTCGGAAAAGGGCTTTATGAACGTATATACGGGTTTTGCGATCCAGTAACCGTCCTTATGGTAATAGCCGAATTTTCCGTTTTTGCCTCTTAGCACAAGCACGCCCTCGGAATACGCTTCAAGAGTATATCCCTGTGGGACGGCAAATTCGCTTCCGTCGGGGTAGAGCAGAACATCGCTGTCGGAGTAGATCAGATTTCTGAATGTATAGTCGCGTTCGAGCTTTCTGACGCGCACAAGTCCGTTATCAAAGTATATATATCCCTTTGCGGTATCAGAATTTCTGTGCGACGGAAGCGCGTATTCGGTCGTAACGTATCTGCTTGACGTTACCATCTTAGTGCCTGTACCGTCAATAACAACATTTCCCGCACCGTCGATATACCGAAGCACACCCTTATCATCGACAACGGCCGCTCTTCCCTCGCTGTAATTATACGCCTTTGCGTACTTGTAAACGAGCAGATCACGGTCGGTGTCGCTAAACGCGTGTGCATATCTCGGAAGAAGCAATTTTCTGTCGATAATAAGATTTTTCCCCGATCTTGTCACATTCACGCTTGGAAGTTCTTCGGGTTCGGGAATAGTCGTTTCGGGGTTCGTTTCTTTCTCCGTCTCTGTCTCTGTCGCCGTCACCTGCTCCGCTTTCGTTTCGGTCTCGGACGCCGCAACGGGAGTCAAAGGCTCTGTTTCGGGCGTTTTTTCGGTTTCTGTCGTGTCCGATATTTCGGTCTCACGTGTGCTCTCGCTTGTAGCGGGAGCTGTCGCTTCGGGTTCGGGTGCTTTTGTCACAGGTACTGTCTCGGTAGGACGCGCCTTCTCCGCCTCCGCGATCTCCTTTTTAGCCCTTTCGAGAGTCTCGGCAAAGCGCGGGTTATTTCTCGCAACTTTTGCCGCATATGCGGGATCGGCTTTATATATCGCCTCCGCAAGCGACGGATCGATCGAACTCAAAATATAGTAGTCCGATGTATCTATTTCATCGCGGAAAGAGACTTCGCACATTTCGGAAACGGCGGAAAGCCCGTTATCGCCGACTCCGAGCGACTCGCGGCTGTCATAATAAAGACCGATGTCCCTCTGCTTCTCCGAAAGAACCTTTCTGCCGCCGTCCGTGATATAAAACAATCTGTTTTCGTCGTCATAGAACAGCGGAGAGCCGTTCTCGTCTCTTAAAAACGCGGGTTTGCACTCGGAAAAGCCGAGCGACAAGACTAGCACGCCGTCGGACGAATAAATATTAACGTATGTGTCCTCCGAGACAATAATATAGCCCATATATGTCTCGATCTTAAAGCGGTATTCGCTCTTTTCTTCCGTATTATAGAAATATTCTCCGCCGTCCTCGTATATTTTCGGCGCGTCTGCGGTAACTGTTTTCGTACCCTTGACGTGGTCTCGCGAAATCTCTTCGGGAAGCGTAAGCTCGCCTATAAGGACGTATCTTCCGTTATGAACAAAACTTTTGTCCGTCACCGAAAATCCCGCAGACGCAAGTCTGTCATAGGGAATGTATTCTTCATCGGGCTTTTTATCGGGAACGGTCACATCGGGCTTCGTTTCTTCGGTGCCTGTTCCGTCCGTCTCGTCCGTAACGTCGGTATCATCGTTTTTTCCTATGTCCGATATATTGTCGCCGATGTCCATGTGTCCGAGCTTGTCCTCGTTCTCCTTATCTTCGCTGTCCATTATATCGCCGTCGGTTTCGGGAGTATATACCTGTCTGTCACGCGAAACAAATGTAAAATCATACATACCGCAAGCGTACATTACCGCAAGTACGCTGAGAAGAGCAAGCAGTATTATCGGAATAACTCTTATGACCGTGCTCATCTTCGGTATCCTCCTTAATCATTTATGGTACTTCGTTCCCTTGATAATATTCATCGAGCGGTATATCACTTCAAGAAGCAGAACCCGCATAAGCTGATGCGGAAATGTCATCTCGGAGACCGAAAGCCGCATATCGCACATCTTTTTAATGCTTTCGTCAAGTCCGTGCGACGAGCCGATAACAAAGTCGATCTCGCTGTGCTCCGCCGATGCCGAGAGAAGAACAGCCGCGAACTTTTCGGACGAATATTGTTTTCCCTCAACGCAAAGAGCAATTTTATACGCGCGCGGCGAAAGTGCCGACGCTATGTCCTTTGCCTCTCTCGAAAGAGCCGACGCTATTTCGCCCGCACTCGGAGCATCGGGCAGCTTCGCCTCTTTCAGATTAACGTTTTCAAAACAGCAGAAGCCTCCGAGCCTTTTTACATATTCCGCCTCGGCACGACGGAGATAGTCCTCTTTAAGACTTCCGACAGTTATAAGTTTGATTTTAAGCATAGTATCAGAAAAGCCTGACCGCATTGTCGCGATCGGCAACATTTATATGAACGTTCATACCCGCAACCGCGGAAAGCGTTTCGGCAAGCGCGATTTCGGGTGTGTTATTTTCGCAACTTAAATGTGCAAGAAGAATATTCTTAGTCCCGTGCTCGCATAACTCTGCCGCAAACGCCGCGCAATCGGTATTTGAAAGATGCCCGCGTTTTGACAGTATGCGCATTTTTAGATTTTGAGGATACGGACCGCCGACAAGCATATCTATATCGTGATTCGATTCAAGAATTACATCGCGGCAGCCGTCAAGCCCGCGCCTTATACTGTCGGTTATGTATCCTATATCAGTCGCAAGTCCGACGTCAAGCGTCTCCCCATCGTCGTTTTTATATTCTATGCGATAACCGACGCTCCCAAGGCTGTCGTGAGGCGTGTCAAACGAACTCACCTTAACATCGCCGTTGCCGAGTGTTACGGAATAAAGCGGCGTATGCTCGCAAAGGCACTCGCAAAGCGCGCTGCCGCAGATATTTTTCAGCTTTTGTGCAGACCCCGCGCATATGTGTATGGGAATCCTGTGCTTTTTTGTGAGCGTTTCAAGTGCACCGATATGGTCGCTGTGTTCGTGTGTTATGAATATCGCCTCGATATGCGATATATCGCTGCCGATATCCGAAAGCGCATGGCAAAGCGTGCGCGCACTCTTGCCCGCGTCGATCAGAAATTCGTGTCCCGCAAGGTCAAAATAGACCGAATTTCCCGCAGACCCCGAATATAGTGTATAAACTCTGTTCTCCATTATTACTTTCCGGAAATTGCCTTCACAATATCCTCAAACAGCCACGAAAAAGCCTCAAACGCAAAAGCGAAAACGAACGGGAAGATCACCGTTATCATCCACCTCGACTTTTTAAGCCTTTCCCTGCCGTTCTGTATAAAATCTTCCTTTTCCTCCTCCGTCATACTGTCGGGCAGCATTTCTTTCGTTATGCCGCGACGTGAAAAACCGCGGTTATAGACGACAAAGGTTATCGTGAGTACCGCAAAAACCGTCATATAAGCAAAAAGCAGATATTT
The DNA here is from genome assembly GCA_934385225.1 of uncultured Eubacteriales bacterium. Classification (GTDB taxonomy): domain Bacteria; phylum Bacillota; class Clostridia; order Oscillospirales; family CAG-272; genus SIG710. The sequence goes on along the minus strand of CAKRPQ010000023.1, from coordinate 18,078 downwards.
ATAATACGGTCCGTCGATAAGAGCGCGATAAAGCGCAAAAACCGCGACTGTGTTCACGATAAGTAAAAGGAAAAGTCCGACGCTTATTTTTTTTTTCGGCATTTCGGGAAGTCCCGTCTCTCGGACGCGACTTCCCTTTTTCTTTTTACCCATTACTCAAATAACTCTGACCGCACCGTACTTGCGTATGCGAAGTATAAGGCACGCACCCTCACCGAATGCAGAGTCCATATATTTACGGAAGCCCTCGGCGTCATTTTCGGGTACAAACGCCTGTATCGTTCCCGCAAAACCGCCGCCGTGTACGCGGAACGCCGCCTTTTTGCCCGAAAGATACTTATCCGCAAGGCAAAGCGCAAGCGAAAGTCCCTGTTCTCTTACATTTATCGTTGTATATACGTTTTGGAGGTAGCAGAAGCTGGATCTGCCCGACGCGAGAACGTTCGCAAGGAACAGTTCAAGATCGCCGTCGTCAAGCGCCTTCTTCTGAACGTCAACTCTCTTGTTCTCCTCAAAGAAATGGAGCGAGCGCAGTATTGCTCTGTCGCCGACATTCTCGCGAAGTTCGGGAATATGCTTTATTACATCGTTTTCGTCAACATCGTGAAGAACTTCCTTGCCGAAGAAGTGAGCAACGCTCTTCATCTCCGCAGGGACAGAGTCGTAGTCCGCACCGAGATCGGCGTGGTTTCCGCCCGTGTTTACGATGCAGAGGTTATAGCCCGCTTTCGATATATCAAAATTCATCTTTTCGATAACGGGATTCTTCACGTCGGCAAAGTCGATGCTGATAATACCGCCGACGCCGCACGCCATCTGATCCATAAGTCCGCAAGCCTTGCCGAAGAACTCGTTTTCCGCATACTGCGCGAGCTTCGCAATCTCGACGTTGTCAACCTTACCGTCGTTATATATGTAATTCAGTATGTTTCCTATCATATCCTCGTATGCGGCGGAGGAGGACATTCCCGAACCTTTGAGAACGTTCGACGTCATATACGCGTCAAATCCTCCGACCTTATAGCCGCTTTTACCGAAGCCTGCGCACATTCCGGCGATGATAGATCCCGACGTGCCGAAATTCTCTTTTCTCGGTGTCGTGTATTCGCAGAAGTTTATTATCTGCTCGTCAAAGCCCTCGCTCTTCACGCGTATAATGCTGTCGTCTCTTGCGGCAGCGATCGCGACTATATCAAGGTTGAGCGAACCCGCAATTACTCTGCCGTGGTTATGGTCCGTATGGTTGCCCGATATCTCCGTTCTGCCCGCTACGGAGTATGCGTGTACGTCTCTTTCCGCACCGTAGAGTGCCTCAAAATTTCTGACGGCGTCCGAATAGCGCTTTTTTTCGCTTTCGATATTCTCCGCACCATAGAGGTCAGAAAGCATTGCGTCAAGGTCGCCGTTCTCGATTTTTTTCACAAGTTCCGATGTATTCATATTGATTCCTTTCCGAAAATCAGATTTATATTTATATATCTTATATTGTAACACATTTTTTTGAATATGGCAACAGGTAAAGCGAATTTTCCGCGAATAAAAAAAAGACACACCGCATATTTTTTAGCAAAAAACAATATTGCGGAGTGAAAAGATGAGAAAAAAGAAGTTCTTACTATTATGTGTTTTACCTGTTTTGATTTTTTCGCTTGTTTCGTGCCTCGGCGCATCGGTAAAAAGCACCGACCCTCTCGAAATCCTGAAAAAAGGGTTTTCAGCCACGGTTTCGGGTACGGAAAACGGTGCCACGGTCACGGGAATTTTACGCGCGGGTGCACAAAATGATAACGGTGACGGCGGCATAGACGGTGACAGGGATTTTGAATTTGAAATAACATTTCCCGAAAACCTCGCTTGTCTTACATATTCGCACAAAGCGCAGAGCGGAAAAACAGTTCTTAACCTATCGGGCATCACGGAAGAGCGCGACGGTATTTTTCTGCCGCCCGCCGCACAGGCTCTTATCCTGCCGCCAAGCGGCACGCTCGACATAAGGTCAAACGAAATAAGCGTCAAAACCGACGGCGATATATCTAAAAACGAAAATAAATACATTTACCGCTTTGACAAGAGCGGAAATCCGACGGCTGTCACGGTAAAAAACAGCGCGGGAAATCTCATTTCCAGCGTTGAAATATCGAATTTTGAAGTGTATCAATAGCGAACCTTACCGAGAACGGTACAGGGCGAATTATAGAAGCGGCAGATTTTAAGCATCTTTTCCGTTGCCTCAAAATATACGGCTGTCTTTTTGCCGTCAAGCGTGAAAAGCGCAACATAAGCGTCGGGCGTATCCCATGACGACAGCGAAACATAATCTCTCTCGGGTGCAAATGCTTTTATCTTTTCGTCTGATTCCGAAAGCGGCGCGATAAGGCTGCAATCTTTGAGACTGAATTCTATCATCTGTTTTCTCGACCTACCGCCGAACACCTTCGAAAAGGTGACTGTTCCCGACGTTACGGAATACTCGTATTCGACGTTCACATAACGCCATGTAAAAAAGACAAAAATCCATGTTGTGAGCGGAATGAGCGCAAGAAGCGGGAAAAGATTTGTCGCAAAACCGAACACAAACCAAAGGATTACGAACAGAACATACCCGCATATGACCCCGATTTTTTTCATTCGGAGCTTTGCGTCCTTTTTCTCGGCAACGACATACTCGTATGTTGAAAACTCGTTCATTCCGTTTCTCCTTTTTGACTTTGTGACCTTTTTATTATAACGCTCCGTGTAGAATTTGTCAACAAAAAACAGGATTATTTTATATCAAATTCGGGCGGAACGTCTATTTCGTCCGACACATATTTACCGTTCTTCTTTCTCTGCCTGACGCACTCGGTGAGCAGATACTCGATCTGCCCGTTTATCGAACGAAAATCGTCCTCTGCCCAAGCCGCAAGTGCGTCGTAGAGCTTCTGCGAGAGGCGCAGAGGGATCTGCTTCTTTTCGTTCATATCAGTAGAGACTGCCCGAATTTACAACGGGTTGCGCATCGTGATTTCCGCAGAGAACAACGAGGAGGTTAGATACCATCGCCGCTTTTCTCTCTTCGTCAAGCTCGACAATGCCGTTCTCGGAAAGTCTTTCAAGTGCCATTTCAACCATACCGACAGCACCGTCAACGATCATCTTTCTCGCGTCTATTATCGCGGACGCCTGTTGGCGTTGAAGCATTACGGCGGCGATTTCGGGCGCGTAAGCAAGGTGCGTTATGCGCGCTTCGACGATCTCTATGCCCGCTTCGCTGACTCTCTCCTGTATTTCGTCTCTTATTCTGCCCGCGACTATCTCGCTCGAACCGCGGAGGCTGCCGTCGTCGGCAACGCCGTCGCCCGTGGTATCAATGTTCGGAGCAACGTCGTAAGGGTAAATACGCACTATATTTCGGAGCGCGGAGTCGCATTGAAGCGAAAGATATTCCTTGTAGTTATCGACGTTAAAAACCGCTTTTGCGGTGTCCGTAATGCGCCATGTGACCGCAATTCCGATCTCGACAGGGTTACCGAGGCAGTCGTTGACCTTCTGGCGGTTGTTGTTGAGCGTCATAATTTTAAGCGACAGCTTCTTCGACGCGTAGGTATATTCCTGCGTGTTCGTTCCCGCTGTGAGGACGGGCAGTTTCTTTACGTCGCCGCTCTGGTTAAGCTCTGTTCTCGCGGCGGGATTGACTCCGACGCAGAACGGGTTCACCCAGTAAAAGCCGTCTCCTTTGAGCGTACCTATGTACTTGCCGAAAAGGGTAAGAACGAGCGCCTCCTGCGGTTTAAGGACACGCAAACCGGGGAGCGGAAGCCAGCCGACAGAAAGCCAGACCATGGCGGCGATAAAGAGAGCGGGCGAGCCATCTGCCATCATTATCCCGCCGTAAATACCGCAGGCGATCGCCGCCGCGTAAAGAAGAACGGTGAGTGTAAGCGCAAGCATACCGTGTTTTTTATTTTTAAGTTCGATTTCTTTCATAGTTAATTCCTCCTGATATCAAAATGATATCACAGTTTGTTTTCAAAATCAAGAGCACTATGCAATTATTTACGAAATGTTAATATATAGCCGTATATTAAAACAGAAAAGGTCAATTTTATTGGAGAAAAATGCATTTACAAACGTGTTTTTTTGTGTTATCATTTAGAAAAAAGAAACGAGGATATTAAATATGAAAATGAGAGCTCCTTCCGTTCCGCTGATAACGATCGACCCGTTTTTCAGCATATGGTCGCCCGCCGACTGTCTGACCGACGCCGATACTGTCCATTGGACAAACACGGCAAGGGCGGAGCGAAAAATAATTATGCGCGGCATCGTTAAAATCGACGGCAAACCGTATCGCTTTATGGGCGAGAACGCAGAGGGCGAAGAAATTCCCGCTATGCGGCAAATCTCGCTCGACATAGACGCCTTTTCATCGACTTATACATTCGAGGACGCGGGAATAAGACTTGAAGCGAAATTCACAACACCCGTTATTCCGAGCGACATTTATTATCTGACAAGACCTGTGAGCTATCTGTGTCTTTCGGTAACGTCAAAAGACGGAGAAAAACACGAAGTAACAGCCTCCGTCGCCGTCTCCGAGCAGGTCTGCCTTGACAAAGCGGGCGAAAGCGAAGTAGCTTTTTCTAAATTCGACATAATCGGAAAGCCCACCGTTAGAATGGGAAACAAAGTGCAGAAAGTTCTCGGTAAAGAGGGCGACGATATGCGCATAAATTGGGGATATTTTTACCTCACATCGGAGCGCGGCAAAGTCTCGGATTATAACGACGGAAAAATGAATTTTGTGCGTGCCGATGGTAAAATTGACGGCAATCTCCTCTTTACGTTCGCTTATGACGACATCAAATCAATAAAATATTTCGGAAAAGATCTTCCTTCATATTGGAATCGCGGCGGCGAAAAAATCGAAAGCGAAATTGCAAAGGCATTCGGCGACTATGAAATTCTTCTTGAAAAGTGTGAGCGTTTTTCGGACAAGCTGTTTTCGGACGCAGTAAAGGCAGGCGGCGAAAAATATGCGGAAATTCTTTTGCTCAGCCTCCGTCAGACTGTCGCGGCACACAAGGTTGTTATAGACGAGGACGGAGAGCTTGTCTACATTTCAAAAGAATGTTTCTCGAACGGCTGCGCCGCGACTGTCGATGTAAGTTATCCGTCGATACCGATGTTCCTTATATACAATCCCGAACTCATTCGCGGAATGATGCGCCCGATATACAAATTTGCCGAAAGCGATATGTGGGACTTTGATTTTGCTCCGCATGACGTGGGTACTTACCCGATAATAGACCGACAGAGGTACGGTATCGATAAGGACGATTGCACAAAATACGATCCGAATATGCATATGCCCGTTGAAGAATGTGGAAATATGATAGTTATGGAAGCCGTGACGGCTGTGGCATCGGGCGATTTCAGCTTTGCAAAGTCACACATAGATACGCTTTCAAAGTGGGTAGGATACCTTATCAAGTTCGGAAAAGATCCCGAAAACCAGCTCTGCACCGACGACTTCGCAGGTCATCTCGCGCACAATTGCAATCTTTCGCTCAAAGCAATTATGGGAATCGCCTGTTACGGATTGATTCTGAACAGCACTGAAATGACAGACGCGGACGGCAAAAGCGGAGACGATTACATGGAAAAGGCGCGCGAATACGCTCTTGACTGGATAAAGAGAGCCGCGAATGCCGACGGCACATTCCGCCTTGCGTTCGACAAACCCGAAAGTCACAGTATGAAGTACAACATCGTCTGGGACAAGCTCCTCGGCACGGATATTATGCCGAAAAACGCATTTCTTGCCGAGATAAACGGGTACAAAAAAGACACAAATATTTTCGGACTTCCGCTTGACACGCGCAAGAACTACACAAAGAGCGACTGGCTCATCTGGACGGCAACTCTTGCCGACAGCCGCGATGATTTTGAGGCGCTTGTTAATCCGCTGTGGGAATTCTACAACGTAACGATCGACCGCGTTCCGCTGTCCGACTGGTACAATACCGATAACAGCACGCATGTAGGATTTCAGCAACGAAGCGTAGTCGCGGGTCATTTCGTAAAGCTCCTCGATTACTACAAAATTCTGAAAAAATAAGTTTTTTCAAAAAAGTCCCGAAACGCCGACAAAAGCGTTTCGGGACTTTTCGCATGGTATGGATTTTCGGCATGTTTCGTCGTTCGCTGCTCGTCATTCTCTTGTCACGAGAAATTCGGGCGATTTCGGAAGATCAAAAATCTTATTCTTCAAAAACAAAGGATAGAAATATTCTTTTTCAAGGCTTTCAAACGGCAACCACTCAAACGTATGGATATGTTTCCCCTCGGAAAGCACAAATTTATCGCCTTTTGCGGAAATTTTTGTTTCCGAGACGTCCGCGAGGAAATATACGCACAATTCATGATAGTTCAGTCCGTCGATGTCTTCTCTAAAAAAGGACTGATTGAACCAAAGCGGACGGTATGAAACGGGTTCGCTCTTTTCGTCAATTTCCAGTTCCTCGCGCAGTTCCCTTTTTATTGCTTCTTCGGCAGTTTCGCCCATTTTCACTCTGCCGCCGGGAAGATAATAATACGGCGACCGTTCGTCGTGCATCGCAAGGATTCTACCGTCCGAAATTATAATCGCGCACGCGCGATAATTAAATTTTCCCTCGTCCGTAACAAATGAAATATCCATTCTAACTCCTTAATTAAGCATTATAATAAAATTTGAGATTTTTTTCAGGCACGGCATTTTTGGACAAAAACGAGGCTCACCATATGATGAGCCTCGCAATTATTATTTGTTCTTAATTACTTTGCAGCTGCTGCAACGTCACCGAAGTACCAAGCGTCGCTCGATACATCAGCATACTTGCACTCTGTGCCTGCCTTTGCACCCGTAATACGGTTTACGAGAGTAGCGATTTCGCCTCTCTTGATATTGCCGTTGGGGTCAAATCTGTCCGCACTCTTACCCTTGATAAGACCCTTTTCTGCGCAAGCATTGATGAATGCCTTTGCCCAGTGATCTGTATCCTTGAAGCCTGCGTCCTTAGCGTTTGAGGTGTCAAGACCAAGCATTACGCATACGATCTTAGCAAACTCTGCACGAGTGATTGTCTTATCGCCTCTGAACGTTCCGTCAGAGTAGCCGTTGATTATGCCTGCCGCCGTGAAGAGGTCAACAACTGTCTTGTTTGCCTCTGCAACATCGGAGAGCTTAGCAGCCTCGCCGTCTGTTGTGATATTGAATACTTCTGCAAGAGCAGCGATAACTTCATATCTTGTTGCATCGGCTTCTGCCTCGAACTTGTCTCCTCTGCCTGCCATATACTTGATATCGGCAGCACCGTCTTTAAGAGCGATCGTCGTTCCGACAACATCGGAAACAGTGTACTTAAAGGTTACGGGAGCACTTGTCGTCATACCGCTCTTCATTGCGATAGCGATAATTGTCGTTTCGCCTTCGGCAAGAACGATAGGAGCCGTGTAAACGGTCGAGAGAGATGTGGGAGTTGTACCGTTTGTTGTGTAGTAGATTGTAGCACCGTTTGTCTCTGTTGAAAGAACAACCTTTGTGCCTGTTACAACCTTACCTGCCGCAACACTTGCGGAAACAGGAGAAACTGTGAGCTTTGTGCCCTGATTTCTCTTCATATAGTAGTAGAGAATGAGAGCTTGGAGGCGGGACGAATTTCCTGCGGGAGCAATTATAACGCTCGTCTTTGCGATTGTAGTTTCGCCGGAGCTTGTTTTTATGCTGCTTGCCGCCGAAGGCTTGTAGATTTCGAACAGAAGGTCTGTTACGATTTCCTTGCTGCCGGGTGTAATAACACCTGACGCATCGATAGAACCGTCGGCAGAACCTACAAACTTGAATTCATAGCCTGCGGGAAGAAGCTCGTTCAGCTTGTTAATGATGTCACTTACATAAACATTTGTTGCATCAACTGTGAGGAGATCACCGAGCTTATCGCTGCCGTACTCAGGATTGGTGTCGCAAATCTTCTTGATCTGATCTGCAAGAGCAGCATCAACATCAGCTTCATTTACGAAAGAGTCGCCCGTAGCGGTTACAGTTCCGAGAGTATAGTTGGTGTTATCAATCGAAAGACCGGATACAGTCATATCGGAAGCAACGCTTGCAACATCAAGACCCATAACGTTCACCTTATCGGAACCGACTGTGCCTGTTACGGTAATATCAGATGCGAATACATTGATTACGGGAGTATCGCCTTTCTTGCGCGGGTAGCAAACGATACCGGATACAGTAAGTTCCTTGGGATTAATCTTAACCGTAGCGGGAGCAAGTACGAGCTTGTAATTGTTCGAAGCAATCTTCATCGTACCGATAGTAACGTTCTGCGTACCTGCGTTTGTCGATTCAACCGAAAGAGAACCGCTTACACCTGCCGAAACCGTATCGCTGAAAGTGTAATTTATAACAACTTCATCGCCGTATGTAAATTCCTGACCTGCGTCGGGAGTAACGGTAACAGTCTTAGGTTCGACGGTAACATTTACATTCTTTGTGAAGTCAGCATATGTTGCGTCGCCGAGGGATTTAACCGTGATTACGGCAGAGCCTGCACCGACAACGGAAACATTACCAAATGTGTCAACCGTAACAACGCCTGTATCGGAAGACTCGAATGTAATGTCGTTCGTAGGACCCGCTGTCTTTAGCACGGTTATTGTTCTGCCTGCATCGCCATATGTGAAAGTGAGAGAATCGGGGGTTACGGAAACGACCTGAGGATCTTTACCGTAAATTGTGAACTTAGCACCCGTGAAGCTGATTCTGAGGTTTTCGTCAACGGTTGCAAGAGTGCCCCTTGTAATGTCGTACTCACCTTCTGCTTCACCCGAAGTTCTTGCAAGAATACCTGTGAATCCGCCCCGAGCATCAACGAATGTCTTGTCGCTGTATGTATATGTGAGAGCGGGATCAACGCTTCCGACCTTCTTGCCGACAGCATCAGCAGTTACGCCGATTGTGCGCGCACTGATCTTTGCCTTAACGGTAGGCTGTGTGAGAATATAGTTACCTGCGTCGGAACCTGTGAGGGTAATCGTCGGGAATGTAACATTCCACTCGCCGACAGTTGCCTTCTCGAAAGTGCCCGTAGTAGGCATAGTTGCCTTTACGTCATCGCCCGAAATAACATTTTCAAGCGTACCGCCCGTAAGATCGGCAACAGTTGTTGCGTCGTAGTCCTTGTCAGAGGCTTTAAGACCTGTTACGGTAATAGGTCTTGCCGTAACTTTGAGAGTTGCGGTCTTTACCCAAGCGGAATAGCCGGGCTTCGAAACGGTTACGGTTACATTTACGGAACCGACATTTGTGAGTTTGTTCGAAACGTCATATGCAACGCTCATTGAACTGTCCGCACCTCTAACGTTGACGGAATGTTCGTTGCCGTCGTAAACAACAGTAACGTCGTCGAACGAAAGACCCGTGATTGCAGGAAGTTTGATCTTACCTGTGGTTTCGCCCGTTTCCTCGTCAACGGCAGGAGCCGCAGGAACTGTCGAATGTTCCGCATTTGAAAGGTTTGTAGCAGGATCTACCGTGATCTCAAAGCTGTCAAAAACTTTGAATGTAACGGTAAAGAGTTTACCTACCTTCTTAGTGTTCTTAGGCTGAGCAAAAGAAGCGGCAATGCTGCTAAGAGCCGAAAAATCAACACCGGGCTCTTCAAGTTTCGTCGTAATACCGACAAAATCGGTCGCGATATTATCGTCCTCATCTTTTTCATAGCCGACGATCTTTGCCTTTGTGTTGTCAAAGTTGAAAATGATCTGGAATCCCGCGAATCCGGGGTTCTTTGTGATTGCGAAAGTCACATCGACTTTGCCGTCCACGATTTCGCCGGGCGTAATCGAAATTTCAACGCCGTCTTCCGCGGAGGCACCGATAGCAAATGTTCCGACGCAGCCCACTACCATGAGTACCGCAAGAACAAAGCTGATAATCTTGTTTTTCATCGATTGATTCTCCTTTAATAATTATGTTCTTTATTATATATTCGGGTAAATGTCCCCGAAAGGACATTTACCGAACATTCAAATGGGGAATTTGAAACTTTGATTACTTTGCCGCGGCTGCAACTGCACCGAAGTACCAAGCGTTGCTCGGAACGTCGTCATAAGCACAGCTTGTACCGTCCTTTGCGCCCGTGATACGATTGATCATCGTAACAAGTTCGGCTCTTGTAATGTTTGCGTTGGGGTCAAATCTGCCCTCGCTCTTACCCTTTACATAGCCTTCCTTGGCGCAAGCGTTGATATAGTCCTTTGCCCAGTGATTTCTGACATCCTTGAATCCGACGTCCTTTACCTTTGTGGTGTCAAGGCCGAGGATCGTGCAGATAATCTTGCAGAACTCGGCACGGGTAATTGTCTTGTTACCTCTGAATGTACCGTCGGTGTAGCCGTTGATGATGCCCGCAGTCGTGAAGAGATTTACGGTGCCGTTGTGCTTTGTGTCAACGTCCTTCATTCCGCTGTCCTTTGCGGCAACGTCGATATCGAGAAGCTCACGGAGAGCGTCGATAACTTCGTATCTTGTGGCAGCCTGAGTGGGCTTGAATGTGCCGTCGTCATAGCCTGCCATATATTTGATTTTGGAAGCTCTTCTTTTAAGAGAAACGACATCGCTTGTGACGATTGCGTCATTGTCCTTCGGCTCGTCCGTCTTGCCGTCGTCGACATCGGTCTCCTCGCCGCTCGGAGTTGAACCGCCCTTTACTTCAAAGCTGCCCGAAATGCCGTTTACAACGAGATCTTCGAACGTCTGTGTGGTCATATCGTCCGATTTAACGGTGAAAGCATATGTACCGGGAGCGATGTTGGCATCAACCTCGAAAACGACGGTGATAAGGTTACCCGTTCTCGATGTGTTGGTAGGTCTTGTGATGTTGCAGATTACGCTGTTTGCCTTTGCGAGATCCGCGGTGTTCGTGTACTGGTCAAGGTTGGAGACAGTGTTGGCAATGAATTTGTCACTGACCGTATAGCCGATGACTTTCATAACGCTTCTGTCAAAGTTCATTTCAATGGTTGCGCCCGCAAAGCCGGGGTTGTTCTCGATTTTAATTATCGCAGTTGCCTGATGTGCGCTCTCATCATACGTTACGTCAACGACGAGCGTTACCGTGTCTGCTGCATTTACCGCAAAAACGGCGCAGGACAGGCACATGAGCATTGCGAGAACCAATGCGAGTGTTCTTCCAAAAGTTGTTTTTTTCATTTAAACCTCCAAAATATCTCCGGGTGACGAAATCCTTCCGCGTACGGAAAAAACGGACAAAACGCCCTACCCTTTGTAATTATAACTAATTATAACAAACCAAAACAAAAAAGTCAATAGTTTACACGAAAATTCCGCCTTTTTTATGTTACGGTTTTGTTACAACAGCATTATATGAACTTTTGTTTCCCCCTGAAATAGGCGCTTGCGCAAGTGAAATATTATCAAAATGATGTTTTTTATTTTACAATTTGTTCATTTTTTCTTTTTGCCGTCCGAATAAACGGTTCGGGTACGGGAAAATAATGTTTTGCCGCATAAAAAACAGTCGGCTTGCCAAAAATAAGAGCGACAAACAAAAAAGGAGTTGCAAACAATGAATCAAACGCCAAAGAAAAAATCAGGAAATGTGAACCGCGTGCTGTACGTCGTGACTGTGACGATGCTTTTCGCCATCGCAGTTGTAATCGCGATTACATCGGCGGCAAACAAAACGAAGAAACCGCCAAAGGACGCAGAGAGTACCTCCGAAACGGAGATCGAAACTGAAATGCCGAAGGAATCCGAGCAATCGTCGGTTCCCGAAGTCAAAGCACCCGTAACGACAGACCACAGAGAAACAAAAGCACCCGAAAACACCGAAAAAGCGCCCGAAACGAGCGCAGAGGCGTCCGTAAACGACACGGAAGCGACCGAAGCGAGCGCAGCTCCGCCCAAATTTACGCTTCCCGTGCTCGGAATACTTTCAAAAAAGCACGACACCGAGCTTCAGGTTTATTCGGCGACAATGAACGATTACAGAGTTCATTCGGGTGTTGACATCGTCACCGAAGAGGGTGCGCCCGTCTATGCCGCCGCAGGCGGTGAAGTAGCGCAGATCTGGAACGATCCGCTCATGGGCAAATGCGTTTCGATAAAGCACGGCGAGGGCTGCTACACGGTTTACAAAAACCTCGCGCCCGAAATTGCCGCAGGTATCGAAGTCGGCGAAGCCGTCGGTGAAGGTCAGCTCATAGCCTCCGTCGGAGGCACCGCCATGACGGAGATCGCGGAAGAGCCGCATCTTCATTTTGAAATGACAGTTGCGGGCAAGGGCGTCGATCCGCTCGAATATTTCGACGAATCCTCCCTCGCTTCACTCACAATAGACGCATCGTTCGAATCATAAGTTCCCATAAAAAAACAAAATATGAAAAATGGGGGCTGTCATATGACAGCCCCCATTTTTTCGTATAAAACAAAAGAACCGCCCTACGCAGTTCTCATGTTTTGTCAGACAGGCTCATGCGTCCTTCTTGACGATTTCCTTGCCGTTGTAGCTTCCGCAAGCCTTGCAGACACGATGTGCGAGAGTGTACTCACCACACTTAGGGCACTTTACCATGCCGGGAAGATCAAGCTTCCAGACATTGGAACGTCTTTTATCTCTGCGAGCTTTCGATACTTTTCTCTTCGGTACTGCCATTTACCTACACCTCCTTGATGTATCCGCGTTTCCTCTCGGTCGCGCATTGTATAAATTTTATTTTTAACAACCGTTTACCTGTTTTCGGCGCCGCCATCGTCATCGCCGCCGTCCTTACGGAGAAGTGTTTTAAGAACGGCAAGTCTCGGATCAATCTCCCTTTCGGGGCAATCGCACTTTCCCTCTCTTTTCGGCTTGCCGCATTTCGGGCAAAGTCCGGGACAATCCTCTGCACAGAGAAGTCTTGTCGGAAATCCGAGCAGAAGCTCCTCGCGGAGCTCTTCGTCGATATCGAGCATACCGTTTTTAATGACGGCATATTCGTCGCCGTAAACATCGTCTTCGCTTTCCTTTGCCTTTTCTTCGCTAAGCGACTTTTCCTCGCAGACGGTTCTTTCGAACACAGTTCTATAAGTTCCCGTGACGGGTGCGAGACATCTTGCACACTCGCCCTTATATCCGACCTCGGCTTCAAGCACAAGGTGCATATAACCAGCATTATCGGTAACATAGCCTTTTACATGGGCGTCGGAGTCAAAAGTAACGCCTTCGATAGGTTCGGGGGTCAGATAATAGTCGATATCAATACGACTCTTTTCTCCTCTGAGAAGGGGTCTTAAATCAAGTACCATATATCCACCTCCGTACATCGGCACAAAAAGCGACGATAATTATTATATCCTTATTTTGTTCTTTTGTCAAGGGCTTTTTGATATTTTCTTTCGAGTATTTGCTTTTTTGTTTAATATTACTGTACAAAATCCCGACTTTGTGGTATTATATATATATAATTAAGGATAAAACCCGAAAAAGGAGGCAATCGCATATGTTTCAGCGCATACTCTCCGCAAGTGAAATGAAAAGGTGCGATTCATACACTATCGAGCAGATCGGTATTCCGTCGATCGAGCTTATGAAGCGTGCCGCGGCCGCCGTCGCGTGCGAGACAGAACGGCGGTATAGCAATATGTCGCACGTTTTTATCGTCTGCGGGTCGGGAAACAACGGCGGCGACGGTTTTGCGCTCGCGGAAATTCTGTCGCACGGACGCGCGAAAAAAATAACGGCTGTTTTCGTCGGAGACGAGGACGGAATGACCGACGGCTGTGCTTTTTTCAAAGCCGCCGCGGAAAAGCGCGAAAATATCGACATTGTTAAAGACACCGATTTTGCGGACGCGACGCTTATTGTAGACGCAATTTTCGGAATCGGACTTTCACGGAACATCGAAGGCAAATATGCACGTATTATAAATAAAATGAACGAGGCTCGCTGCAAAAAAGTTGCCGTCGATATTCCGTCGGGCATAAACGCGGACACGGGCGAGGTCATGGGCGTCGCCTTTCGCGCAAATCTTACGGTCACATTTGCCGCCGCCAAGCGCGGGCAGGTATACTATCCGGGCGTAAAATACTGCGGTATGATTATCGTCTGCGACATCGGCATAAGCCTTGATGCGCCTGACGGCGAAAAAGAAGTCTTTTCGTCGTTTTTGAAAGCGCCGTATGCGCCGCCGAAGCGAGATCCCGCGTCGAACAAAGGAACATACGGCAAGGTTCTTATCATCGGAGGTGCCGCGGGCATGGCGGGTGCCGTTTACTTTTCGGCTCTTGCCGCTTACAGAACGGGCGCGGGACTTGTGCGGATATTCGCCGCGGAGGAAAACAGAACAGCTCTTGCCACTCTTATTCCCGAAGCCGTTCTCACGACTTACAAAAGCGGGGAAACAGATGAAACCGAACGCTCGTTAAAGGCGGCTCTTGCCGACGCGACTGTCGTCGTCACAGGCCCGGGACTTTCAAAAAGCGAGGACGCAAGGGCAATACTTCATACGGTTCTTGCAGAGTCCAAAGTGCCGCTTCTGCTTGACGCAGACGCGCTGAACATCATCGCCGAGGAGGATATTTCCTTATGCAGAGATATTCCCGTTATCGTCACGCCGCACATGGGCGAAATGGCGCGTCTCACAAAGAAAAGCATCGACGAGCTGAAAAAAAAGCAGATCGGAGAGGCTTTTGACTTTGCGGAGAAGCAAAATTGCATTTGCGTTCTGAAAGACGCAAGAACAGCCGTTTCCGACAGCGCACGCTGTTATCTTAACACAAGCGGGTGTTCCGCCATGTCAAAGGGCGGATCGGGCGATGTACTCACGGGCGTCATTGCCGCGCTTGTCGCCGAAGGAATGACACCTTTTGAGGCAGCGGCTCTCGGCGTATTTCTGCACGGCAAAGCAGGCGAGGCGGCAAGTGCCGAAAAGGGTGCTTACTCTGTTCTCGCCCGCGATATTGCAAATGCGATAAATCCCGAAAAATGCAATTTTTAAGCCTCTTTCATTCATTTTTTGCCGAAAATTATTGACAAAGCGGCTTTTTTGCGGTATCATATTAAAAAGTTTGCATAAAGAACACGGAGCTGCATATGAGAATAGTAATAAAAGTCGGCACATCGACGCTGACACATTCAACGGGTTGCCTTAACATACGCGCGGTTGAAAAACTCTGCAAGGTGATAAGCGACATCAAAAATTCGGGACATGAGATAATCCTTGTCTCATCGGGCGCTATCGGTATAGGCGTCGGAAAACTGTCCCTTAAAGAACGACCCGCGGATATGCCGACAAAACAAGCGGCGGCGGCGGTCGGACAGTGCGAGCTTATGTACATATACGACAAGCTCTTTGCGGAATACAACCATAATGTAGCGCAGATACTGCTCACAGGCACCGACGTTCAGGACGAAAAAAGGCACCTTAACTTTCACAACACGATAAACAGGCTTATCGAGCTTCGCGTCCTGCCGATAATAAACGAAAACGACACGATCGCGACAGAAGAAATTTCCGTCGGCGACAACGACACCCTCGGCGCAATAGTCGCGGCAAGCACCGACGCCGATCTGCTCGTTCTGCTCTCGGATATCGACGGCCTCTACACAGCAGACCCGCACAAAGACCCCTGCGCAAAGCTCATTCACCGCGTTCCGTTTTTGACGGACGAGATAAAAAAACTCGGCGGCGACAAAGGCAGCGAGCTCGGCACGGGCGGCATGAAAACAAAGCTCGGCGCAGCCGAGATATGCACCGAAAACGGGTGCGACATGGTAATCGCAAACGGCTCAAAGCCCGAACTTATGTACGACATTCTTGACGGAAAGGAAGTCGGAACATACTTTGTTGCCGAAAAGAAAAGGAAATAAAATAACAAATGGCAACGCTTGAAATTCTTGAAAGAGCAAAAAAAGCGCGAAACGCGCTGATGATATCCGAGGAAAAGAAAAACGAAGTCCTCCTTATGATGGCGGGCAGCATAGAAAAGAACGCGGACAGGATACTCGAAGCAAACAAAGAGGACGTCCTTGCCGCGCACGGCAAAATAAGCGATGTAATGATAGACCGTCTGCGCCTCACGTACGAGAGAATAAAAGCGATGGCTGACGGAATACGCGCGCTTACCCGTCTGCCCGATCCCGTCGGACGCATTCTGCGTCACATAGAACGTCCGAACGGACTCATTATCGAAAAAGTGAGCGTTCCCATGGGCGTCGTTGCGATAATATACGAGAGCAGACCGAACGTAACCTCGGACGCGGCGGCACTCGCGCTGAAAAGCGGAAACGTTTCGGTTCTTCGCAGCGGCAAAGAAGCGTTCCGTTCCGCCTACGCAATCGTCGGTGCTATGCGCGAGGGGCTTTCGCTTGCCGACATTTCGCCCGATGTAATAAATCTCGTGACAGACACTACAAGAGCAAGTGCCGCGGAACTTATGACGGCGACGGACTACGTCGATCTGCTCATTCCGCGCGGCGGAAAGGGACTGATAAAAGCGTGCGTCGAAAACGCGACCGTACCGTGTATCGAAACGGGAACGGGAATCTGCCACATCTACGTTGACGACGAGGCAGACCTCGATATGGCACTCAAAATCATCATAAACGCAAAGACAAGCCGTCCGTCCGTCTGCAACGCGGAGGAAGTCGTCGTCGTGAACAAAAAAATCGCGCACGAATTTCTTCCGATGCTCAAAGAAGCGCTCGTCGATGAAAGAAAAGAGGACGGCAAAATCCCTGTCGAGCTACGCACGGACGAATTTGCGCACGGCATAATCGGCGGCACGCCCGCGTCGGACACCGATTTCGACACCGAATTTCTCGACTACATTCTCGCGGTGAAATGCGTTGACAGTCTTGAAAAAGCTATCGAACACATCGCGCTTCATTCGACGCATCACAGCGACGCGATAATCACCGAAAACAGAGAAAAGGCAGAAATCTTCATGGCGATGACGGACAGTGCGGCTGTCTATGTGAACGCGTCGACACGCTTTACCGACGGCGGAGAATTCGGTCTCGGCTGCGAAATGGGAATATCGACGCAGAAGCTCCACGCGAGAGGTCCTATGGGGCTTGAAGAGCTTACCACATACAAATACAAAATCTACGGAAACGGTCAGATCAGATAACGTAAACGGGAGGGACAAAAAATGTCCGAAATAAAATACGGGTTTATAGGGTGCGGAAACATGGGAAGCGCACTTGCGCTCGCGCTTGCAAAGAACATAAAAGGCAGTGAGATCGCGCTTTCGGATCACGACGATGCAAAAAAATCCGAGCTTGCCGAAAAAATCGGCGCAAAATGCTCGTCTAACGCCGAAATTGCCGAAAAAGCAGATTACATTTTCATTGCCGTAAAGCCTCAGATGCTCGGAGAAATGTTCTCCGAAATAAAAAACACTCTTAACGCGCGAACAGATCGTTTTGTGCTTGTTTCAATGGCTGCGGGAACGTCCGTTGACAGAATATACGAGCTTACGGGCGCAAAATACCCCGTAATAAGGATAATGCCGAACACCCCGGCGTCCGTCGGAAAAGGAATGATACTCTACACCGCGGGCGATGGCGTGACGGACGGGGAAAAGAAGATATTTGCCCGCGATATGTCGGGCGCGGGAATACTCGACGAGCTTCCCGAACGGCTTATCGACGCGGCAAGCGCACTTTCGGGGTGCGGACCCGCGTTCGTGTACCTTTTTGCCGAGGCTCTTGCCGACGGTGCCGTCGAATGCGGACTTCCGCGCGACAAGGCTATGCTTTATGCGGCGCAGACGATAGCGGGGGCTGCCGAGCTTCTTTTGAGGAGCGGAAAGCACCCAGGAGCACTCAAAGACGCGGTATGCAGCCCCGGAGGAACGACCATAGCGGGTGTTCACGAGCTTGAAAACCGTTCTTTCCGCGCGGCGGCGATGAGTGCTGTAACCGAGGCGTACAAAAAAACTCTCGAACTTGCAAAGAAATGATAAACGCGGGGCTTTGCCCCGCGTTTTTTATATAATATAGTCGTTATTTCTCTTTCTGAACTCGGACGGGCTTACACCCG
>CAKRPQ010000022.1 GCA_934385225.1 uncultured Eubacteriales bacterium | reverse complement strand
GAAGCTCATCGAGCACGGAAAAACGCTTGACGCGACAGAATTTAAGTCGCTTGAAAATGACGAATACGACCTTAAAATGCTTGTTTATACGTCGGGAACGACGGGTGTCGCAAAGGGTGTAATGCTCTCGGAGCATAACCTCTGCGCGAGCGTTTATAACGGTCTTTGCATTTCCGTCCCCGGTAATGTCGGTCTTTCGGTTCTTCCGTATAACCACACATACGAGGCGGTATGCGATATTCTCGTCGGTATCCACTACCATAACACACTTTGCATAAACGACAGCATAAAGAACGTCCGTAAAAATCTTATGACGTTCAAGCCCGACTTCGTTTATCTTGTTCCCGCGTTCGTAGAGGCGTTCTATAACAGTATCATGAAGAACGTCAAAAAGAGCGGCAAGGAGAAGAAGATAAAAACGGGCATCAAACTTTCGAATGCGCTTCGCAAGATAGGCATTGATCGCCGTTTTGACCTGTTTAAGGATATTCACGAGGCGTTCGGCGGAAATCTCCGCAGAATCGTCTGCGGAGGTGCGCCCATAAGAGCCGAGGTCGCGGATTTCTTTACCGACATCGGTATCGCACTTTCAAACGGCTACGGTATTACCGAATGTTCGCCGCTCGTCTGCGTAAACAAAATTTCAAAGAACGATTCGAGAACGGTCGGGTTCCGTCTGCCGTGCCTTGAATGGCGTATCGACGAGCCGAACGAAGAGGGCATAGGCGAAATTTGCATAAAGGGCGATGTCGTAATGCTCGGATATTATCATAATCCCGAAAAGACCGCGGAAGTCCTTAAAGACGGCTGGTTCTATACGGGCGACTACGGAAAGATCACTCCCGACGATAAGCTGATGATAACGGGAAGAAAGAAAAATATCATCATTCTCGCGAACGGCAAGAATATTTACCCCGAAGAAATCGAGGATTATATCCAGGGTATCGAATATGTGAGCGAGGTCGTCGTAAGAGGCATAAAGAACGAGCACGGCGAAGAGGTCGGACTTATGGCTGAAATATATCCGTCCGAGCAGGTCGATCCCGATAATGTCGTAGCCGACGTAAAGGAAGTTCTTAAAGACCTCCCCGGTTACAAGCACATTTCAAAGATCGTTATCCGTAGCGAGCCTTTCGCAAAGACGACGACAAACAAGATAAAGAGATAAAACGAAAGGGCTGTTAAAAACTCCGAATGAGTTTTTAACAGCCTATTGCTTTTCTCGCCGGTATATGCTATACTATTCGGGGGGGGTGATGCTATGAAATACTATAAAGCCTACGATGAGCGGTACAAAACGATACACGGTATGGGGAAGAGCTGGGCGAGCGACGTTCCGACACCGATAGTCGGTGAAATTGCGGCGCGGTACGGCATAAAAAAGACGGACAAAATACTTGACGCGGGCTGCGGCGAGGGGCGCGACGCTCTTTCTCTTCTCCGTGACGGTTATAATGTCGATGCAATAGACGTTTCGCCCGAGGCGATAGATTATTGCAGAAAAAAAGCCCCGCAGTATACGGAGCGTTTTCGCGTTTTCGACTGCCTTGCGGGCGAGCACGCGGGGAAATACGATTTTGTTTATTCCGTCGCCGTGATACATATGCTCACCGAGGACGCGGACAGACGCGCGTTTTTTGATTTCGTCGAAAACAGCCTGACTTCAAGCGGAAAGGCGCTTGTCTGTTCGATGGGAGACGGCAGAGCTGAGCATATAAGCGATCCGCGGAGGGCTTTTGACATAGCGGAGAGGACGCACGACGGCGAAAAAGTGCGGGTCGCGGAGACTTCCTGCCGAATAGCGTCGTTTGAAACGCTTGAAGCCGAAATACGCGCGTCGGGACTTTCCGTTATCGAAAAGGGAATAACCTCGTCACCGCCCGAATTTTCGGAAATGCTGTATTTCGTTCTCGGATTATGAGCTTTTCGCCGTGACGGGCAGAAGGCAGATGTTCACCGTTCCGGCACCGTAAAACGCGTAAACACCTACGCTTTCCGATGAAAAGATAGGCTCGCAGTCGCTTTTGTAGTCTGTCAGAACGTTGTCACCCGATGCCGCGCAGGCGTCCGAAAAGATTTCTTCAAGTTTCTCCGGTGTTTCACTCGGCAAAAATACTCTGAACGCGCAGATACACATTCTTTTATACAGCTCAAAAAAACTTTCCGTGTAGCCGTGGTCGTCGAATGTAAGCATGATCTCATATATTTCATTTTGCACTTCGGCATCATCGCCTTGCGGAACGTAAACGGAAATTGTCGGCAGCGAACGTATTCTTCCGTCCGCGCTGAAAAGGTAACGCACGGCGCTGTATCCGCGAAACGGAACGCCGTCGTTAAAAGACTGCCATTCGTCTGACGGACGCAGATAATCCTTTTCACTATCCGATTCTTTCCAGACGCTGTTGAACCTGTTCGCAAAATCACCGACGGAGAGTTCAAAGATCGGGCGTTCTTTTTCGTTTGTCGCCGATTTTATTTCGCCGCTCAAAATGCTGCGCTCCGTTTCCGTGCCTGTCTCCGCATCGGCTCGCCTGTTTGCCTGATCCCACATTTTTCCGCAACCGCAGAAGAGAAAGACGAGTAGAATAAGGGTAGAAAAAATAATTTTTTTGATCATTTCAATACCTGTTTTTAGACCGCTTCGGGCAAACCGAAGCGGTCGGATTTTTATTTATTGTGCCACGGGATCTCCCGTTGTGTGAGCGATATATGTGAGGTGGTCGCCCATTCTTTCGAGGTTAGACACAAGGTTGATGAATACGCTGCTGCATTCGGGCTTGCATTCGCCCGTGTTCAGGCGTTCTATGTGCCTGTTTATCAGATTCTTTCTGAAATCGTCTATCTCGTTTTCGGTTTCGTCCACCTGCGGCAACAGATCTGCGTGCTTAGTTTTGATTATCTCCTTTGTGAGCGAGTAGAGCTTTTCAACGGTCTGAACCATAAGGTCTATCTCGCGCTTCACGGTGTCGGAGAAGTCGAGGGATTCGTCAATGGACTTCTGCGTGTACTTTGTGAAGTTGTCGGCGATTTCGGCGATACGCATGATGTCGCCGATGTTGCTGTGCAGATTCGAAATGCTGTGTTCCTCGGAGAGTTTACTCTGCGCCGAGAGACGTATAAGGTAGTTCAGTATCGAATGGTTGATGAAGTTCGCCTTTTCGATAAGCTCTTTTGTCGGTTCGATAAGGGATTTATCCCTCGTTTTGAAGGATCTGTAAGCCGTTCTGAAAGCCTCCATCGCCGTTTCCGAAAGAACGACGGTTTCCTTTTCAATCTGTGAGATCGCGAGCGACGACGAGGAGAGAATACGCTCGTCGAGGAACGTTTCCGGCTTTTCCGTTGCCTTGTCCCTTATGACAAGTTCCGAAATCTTCACGAAAACGTTGCAAAAAGGCAGGAAAATTATCGTGCATACGGTGTTGAAGAACGTATGGAACATCGCTATCTGCGTTGCGGGTTCGATAAACCAGCGTCTGAACGTCATTTCCATAAACGACGGCCAGAGCAGGAGCATAATGAAGAATATTATCGAGCCGAACACGTTGAACATAAGGTGGATAAGGCTGGCTCTTTTCGCGTTTGCCGAAGCACCGAGCGACGACATAATAGCCGTTACGCACGAACCGATGTTCGTACCGAGAATGATATAAAGCATCTCGTTTCCGCCCGTTCCGATGACGAGTCCCGCCATCGACATTGCGATAACGACGGACGTCGTAGCAGAACTTGACTGAACGAGTGCTGTGAGGAGAATACCTATAAGGAAGAGCAGGAAAGGGTTTCTGACCGTTTCGAAAATGCTCTGAATTGCGTCCTTGTTTGCGCTCATCGAGTCGGACATAAGCGAAAGACCTATAAAAATAAGTCCGAGACCCGACAGGATAAGACCCGTTTTCTTTGTAATATCGTTTTTACAGACCATATTTATCATAATACCGACAAAAATCAGTATCTGAACGTAGGTCGTGACGGGAAAAGCACTGAGAGCGGCGATCTGCGCCGTTATTGTGGTACCGATGTTTGCACCCATTATCATGGCCGTTGCCTGATATAGGTTCATAATTCCGACGTTTACGAAACCGACAATAAGGACGGTTGTTACGCCCGAACTCTGGATAAGTGCCGTCGATGCCGCGCCTATTCCGACGTTGACCAAGCGTTTGTCGGCTGTCTTTCCGAAAAGGTCTCTGATTTTGCCCGTTGCGAGCTGTTCAATGTTCGAGGTGAGCAGATATACTCCGACAAGGAAGACACCTGTACCCGCGAGCAGCTTCACGACAAACATAATAAGGTCCGCGAATGCCATAAAAAATCCTCTTTTTTCTTTTTCTTCTTTTTTCTTTCTTTAATGCCACGAAAACATTATATCATACGGGAGACGAAATTACAAGAATTTTTTTCGACTTTTGGCAAAAAAATTTCCCCGCCGATTTTTCGGAGGGGAAACTGATCAGTTAAGTTCGTATTTTTTTATCTGCGGCAGTCTTGAAATCGCGACGGCGGCGACGGCGGTTATTATGATTTCGGGAATCATATACATACCGTTGTAGATGACGGAGTAAACGAAGGCGAGGAGCTGACCTTTTGTGCTGTCGAGAATGACTTTTCCTATCTTGTAAATGCCGTCCTGCGTGAAGAACCACTCCGCATACGAGCCGTAGAAGATGAAGCCCGAAACGGTGTGCATTACATATCTGAGGAAGAGTGCAACGACCGAGCCGAGAACGAGCGACGCGGTTTTATTCTTTATCTTGTTTCTGAAAATGCCGCCGAGACCGAGAACGGTGTAGGCAAGGAAGTAGTCGATAAGAAGTATCGAGATGACCTGTACCGCACCGAAGCCGTTCGAGGGAAGTGCGATGATTACAGAGCTTTTGCCCTGCACGAGATCGGCAATGACCTGAATGACGGCATATGTAAACGAGGTGAAGAGCCCCCATTTTACGCCGTAAACGTAGGACACGATGACGATCGGAAGCATACTTGCGAGGGTGACGGTTCCGCCGTAGGGCAGACCGAAGAAGGGAATGAGCGAGCAGGCGACAGAGATCGCCGTCGCAATGGCGAGCATGACGCCGCTGAATGTCAGTCTGTGGATTGCAAAGCTTTTTTTGTCGTTTTTCATTTTTTTCTCCTTTGAATACAGAAGCGGACATCGGTAAAAACAAAAATGCAACCGCGGCGGACGCGGTTGCACAAAAATTGCACTGAAAGCTCCCTACGCCGGCATTACCCGTATCAGGTTAAAGGGTTCGGAAAAATCCGTCTCAGCTTTTTAAGGCACCCCTGTCTGTTCTGTTTTATATGCGAAAAGTATATCACGCTTTTTCTTCTTTGTCAAGTGTTTTTTCGTCATTTTTTCGGCTTTTTTGCGCAATTATGCCGGGAAGCTGCCCTATGATTATCGCGGAGAACACGAGCGCACAGCCGATAAGCTCGCGAGGTTTGAGGTGTTCGTGCAGAATGAGCCAGCCGCCGATGACGGAAAAGACGCTTTCAAGGCTTAAAATTATCGATGCGAGGGTCGGCTCGGTGTTTTTCTGACCGAGGATTTGGAGCGTATATGCGATGCCGCTCGACATTATACCGAGGTACAGGAGCGGTATTACGGACGAGGCTATCTCGCTGCCGTTTGGGTGATCGAAAATGAGCATGCCGATAAACGACAGAACGCTTACCGTGAAAAACTGAATACAGGAGAGAACAAGTCCGTTCGTTTTTCCCGAAACGCTGTCGATAACGAGAATGTGCGCGCAGAAAGCCGCCGCGCTTGCGAGCATGACGATATCGCCGAGATATACGTTGTGAATCCCCGCGCCGAAGCAGATGAGATACATTCCGACAAGGGAAATTCCGACGCCGCACCAGATGAGCAGGTGGATTTTACGCCTGAAAATCAGCGCACTGACGACGGGAACGAAAACAACGTAAAGCGCGGTGAGAAATCCCGCTCTTCCCGAAGCACCCGCGTCGGCGGGATAGAGGTATATGCCGTACTGTTGTACGTTCGTAGCGACGAAAAGTGCGGCACCGCAGAGAACGCCCCCGATAATGTGACGGCGAAGTCCCGCTTTTCCGTCCGTAATAAGTTTTTTCTTTCCGATGGTTTTGACAAGTGCCAGAACGACGCAGAGGAAAATCGCCGCGATAAGTGAACGGAGACAGTTGAACGTAAAAGGCTCGACGTTTGTGCCGGCAGTCTGCGCAACGAAGGCAAAGCCCCATATTATCGCGGTCAGCAGAAGTTCCGCGCTCCCGATAAATTTTTTCATTTGCGTCCCTCCTTAAATGATTTTGACGAAAAGGTTAATATTTTTTATTTGCGCTTGAAATAAAAGAGAAAATATATTATAATTATTTATATTATAGTATTTTTTGAGAATTTTGTCAATAAGCAGAATTTCATAAAACCTCGGAGGAAAAAATGAGCGCATTTGTCAGATTTGAAAATGTATGCAAGGTTTACGGCACGGGCGGTGCCGCGCAAAAGGCACTTGACGGCGTCAGCTTTGAGATAGATAAGGGTGAGATATGCGTTATCGTCGGTCAGTCGGGAGCGGGAAAGACTACTCTTCTCAATATTCTCGGCGGTATGGATACTCTCACGTCCGGAAAGGTTTTTCTCGGCGACGCGGAAATATCGGCGGAGAGCGGAAAAAAGCTCGCAATGTACAGAAGATACGACGTCGGCTTTGTTTTTCAGTTCTATAATCTTATTCCGAACCTCACCGCGCTCGAAAACGTCGAAATTGCCGCGCAGCTTACAAAAAACGCGCTTCCCGCGGGCGAAGTGCTTGACAGCGTAGGTCTAAGCGAAAGAAAAAGCAATTTCCCCGCACAGCTTTCGGGCGGAGAACAGCAGAGAGTTGCCATTGCGCGCGCTCTTGCGAAAAATCCGAAGCTGCTCTTATGCGACGAGCCGACAGGCGCGCTCGATTACGCAACGGGAAAATCGATCCTGTCACTTCTTCAAAAGCAGAGCCGCGAGGGCGGAATGACCGTCGCCATAATAACACACAACAGCGCGCTCACTGCGATGGCGGACAGAGTTATACGCATAAAGAGCGGCAGGATAGTCTCCTGCGAGACGAACCCGTCGCCCACGCCGATAGAGAACATCGAATGGTGACGGAACTATGAAGAACGCATTTGTCAAAAACAACATACGCGAGGTAGGTCACACTCTCGGAAGATTTCTCGCGATAATGCTTATAATCGCGCTCGGCGTCGGCTTTTTTGCGGGACTTAAAGTCACGCGGAAGGCGATGATAAAAACAGGCGACGAATACCTGCGCGACTGCGGAATGTACGATTTCAAGCTCCTCTCGTCCTACGGCTTTGAGAAAGGTGACGCGGAGAGGGTAAAAAGTGACCTTGATTTTATCGAATACGCCGAGGAAGCGTATAACGCCGACGCTTTTGCCGATATCGACGACGGCGAATACATCATTTCGTTCATCTCGCTCGGCGAAAAGGTAAACGTTCCGCACATAACGGCGGGAAGAATGCCCGAGGCGGCGGACGAATGTCTGCTTGACGCGCGCCTCGGAAGCACCGATTTTATCGGAAAGAAAATTCTGCTTCCCGATATGGCGCAGAACGAGAACAGGGGTATGTTTTTGTTCTCCGAATATACCGTTGTCGGGCTTTGCAACTCACCGCTTTATCTTAACTTTGAGCGCGGAACGACAAAACTCGAAGGCGGCGCGGTAAATGCCTTTGCATACCTGACGGAGGAGGGCTTTGACAGCGAATATTACACCTCGCTCTGCGTTACTCTTTCGGAAAAGGCGGAAATATTCTCGGACGACTACGACGATATTATAAATAAGTTTGAGGACGGGATAAAGAACGAGCTTGAAACAGTCGCGGACGAAAGGTACGACAGGATCGTCGCCGACGCGCGCGCCGAAGTCGAAAAAGCACGCACGGAGTACGAGGAAAATCTTGCCGCGTTAAATGACGAAAAGAAAAAAGCCCTTATGAGGATAGCGGTGCTTGCGGGCGTTCCCGAAATGTACGAAAAGGCGAAAGCGGAGCTTGACTCGAAATTTGCGGAGCCCGACGCGGAGCTTGAAAAGGCGAAAAGCGCGATAGATGACGCCGAGGCGAAAATAAGCGAGATCGAAAAGCCCGAAACATATGTCCTGACAAGGGACGAAAACGTCGGCTACGTCTGCTTTGAGAACGACTCGATGATAGTAGAGGGAATAGCGCGCGTTTTCCCGATTTTCTTCTTCCTTGTCGCGGCGCTCGTCTGCTCGACGACAATGACGCGAATGATAGGCGACCACAGAACGCAGATAGGCACGCTTAAAGCGCTCGGCTACGGAAACGGGCGCATAATGAGCAAATATCTGC
The DNA here is from genome assembly GCA_934385225.1 of uncultured Eubacteriales bacterium. GTDB lineage: Bacteria > Bacillota > Clostridia > Oscillospirales > CAG-272 > SIG710. Next base: position 17,163 of record CAKRPQ010000022.1, on the reverse strand, counting down.
TGTATTCGGGTTCTGCCGCCACAATAGGAAGCATTTTCGGCTTTGCCGTCGGAACAAAGATGTTCCCGTATGCCATATGGAAGTCTTACGATATAATGTACGGCTTTGCCGAGATAAAGTACGTTTTCGATCCCGTGCTTGCGGCGCTTTCGCTTGCCGCCGCGCTTGTCTGCTCGGTCGGCGTTACGGCATCCGCCTGCCGCTCGTCGCTCGCAAAAATGCCCGCGCGCCTTATGCGACCGAAAACGCCGAAGGCGGGAAAACGGATACTTCTCGAACGTATGCCGTTTATATGGAATCACCTCGGTTTTTTGCGCAAAGTGTCGATAAGGAACATTTTCAGATATAAGAAACGTATGTTTATGATGGTTCTCGGCATCGGCGGCTGTATGGCTCTTCTTCTGACGGGTCTCGGCATAAAGGACTCTATCAGCAACATTGCGTCCGACCAGTACGACAATATTCTTCTCTATGATATAGAAGCAAAATTCGACGGCGATTTCGGCTATGAAGGTGCCGTTCTTGTGCGCTCCGACACGGCGGAGGTGATGGCGGACGGCGATATTATTACGTCTGTACTCGTTTACGCAGGGCGCGATATAGAAAATGTCGTTCACTTCTATCGCGGTAAAAGCGATGTCCGCGTTCCCGATGACGGCGTGCTTGTGACCGAGAAGATAGCGTCGGCGGCGGGCGTCCGCGTCGGCGACAGAATAAAATTCCGTGTCCGCGGAGACGAAACGCTCGAATACGAGGTTCGCGGGATATTCGAAAACCATGTAAGAAATTATGTCTACGTTTTCGGCGAGGATTTCGTGCCGAATACAGCGTATATAAAGTGCGCAGAGGGCGAGGACGCTCACGAGATCGCGGCGGAGCTTATGAACGACGGCGCGACGACGGTTTCCGTTATCGCCGATTTCAGAGCGAGAATAGAAAATATGATGGAGAGCCTTAATTACGTCGTCTGGCTAGTAATTGCGTGCGCGGGCGCACTTGCGTTCATCGTTCTGTTCAATCTTTCGAATATAAACATCACCGAGAGGGTGCGCGAGATAGCGACGATAAAGGTTCTCGGATTTTATCCGTCGGAGACGGGCGCGTATGTGTTCCGCGAAAACCTGATACTGACGTTTTTCGGCGTCATAGTCGGTATTCCGCTCGGCATCGCTCTGCACCGCTTCGTTATGTCGCAGATAAATATCGATATGGTCGCGTTCGACGTGCGTATAACGGCACTCAGCTATGCCGTCGCCACGGTTACGACGTTCGTTTTCACTGCCGTGGTGGATCTTATCATGCGCCGCAAGCTCGCGAAGATAGATATGGCGCAGTCGCTTAAAAGCGTAGAATGAGACGAGGGGGGGATTTGTATGAGTGAATTTATAAGACTTCAAACCGAAAAGAGCTTTGCCCTTGTCTGCCCGACGCGCGGAATGAACACCGTCCGACTTTCGTTTTCGGGCGAGGATATTCTGCGTTTCCCGAAAGATACAGAGGAGCTTGACACCGAAAAATACCTCTACGGAACGCCGCTTCTTATGCCCGCGAACCGCACTTCGGGTGCGTCGTTCGAACTTGACGGAGAGAGGTACAGCCTTCCGATGAACGAGCCTCTCCGAGGCAACAGCCTGCACGGAATAATGACGGATAAGACTTTCCGAATAAAGGAAAAAAGCGAGAATAAAGTCGTCGGCTTTTACCGAAATGAATGTGCGGACTTTCCGTTCTCCTTTGAGTGCGAAGTCTCGCTTATGCTCGGAGATGACTGCTATACGCAGATATACAGCTTCAAAAATACCGACAAAAAGCGTATGCCGCTTATATTCTCGCTCCATAATACATTCCTCGCAAAAGGCTACGCACGCGCGCCTATCGGCATGAGATACGAGTGGAACGAAAATTATATACCGACCGGAAAGCTGCTTCCGAGAGACCCTGCCGAGGAAAATCTGGCGCGGGGCGGCGACACCGAGGGAACGGTTCTGACGGGATATCACACGTCCGAGGGACACACGGCGCAGATAGGGAAGATCGAATATACCGTGTCGGACAATTTCACCGACTGGGTGACGTTCAACGGCAGAGGAGAACGCGGGCTTATCTGCATTGAGCCGCAGAACGCGCCCGTAAACGCGCTGAACACAAAAAAAGGACTTAAAATACTTAACGCGGGAGAGACGGAGACATTCACCCTTAAATACAGAATAAGAAAGTGAGAAATTTCAATGTTTAATATACTTGTTGTCGAGGACGATAAAAACACGAGACTTCTCATGGAGGCTGTCCTTAAACAGTACGGCTATAACCCGATACTTGCGGCGGACGGCGAGGACGCACTTGAAATTATGGATCACAAACACGTCGATCTTGTACTTCTCGACGTTATGATGCCGAGAATGGACGGCTACGAATTTGCAAAGATCCTGCGCGAGGGCGGCTCGGAGCTTCCGATACTTATGGTAACCGCTAAGGAAACGCCGAACGATAAGAAAAAAGGCTTTATCGTCGGGACGGACGATTATATGGTCAAGCCCGTCGACGAGGAGGAGATGATTCTCCGCATAGCCGCTCTTCTGCGCCGCTCGAAGATAGTCAGCGAGCATAGGCTCTGCGTCGGCGGCACGGTACTCGATTACGATAAACTTACGGTTTTAAGCTGCGGAAACGAGACTGTTCTACCGCCAAAGGAGTTTATGCTTCTCTATAAGCTCCTCTCGTACCCCGGTAAAATTTTTACGCGGAGTACGATAATGGACGAAATATGGGATCTCGACAGCGAGACTGACCAGCACACCGTCGACGTACATATTAACCGCCTGCGCGATAAATTCGGAGAAAATCCCGATTTTGAGATAGTGACCGTCCGAGGTCTCGGCTATAAGGCGGTAAAGAAAAAATGAAGCACGGTGTTACGATCAGAAGCAAGGTCACACTGATAGTCCTTATCGTTATGATAAGTTCGGGGATACTTACGGGACTTGCGTTCCTTGCACTTATGCGCCTCGGACTTATTTCGACGACCTTCCGACTTACGGTCTGGATGCCGATCGTCATAATCGCGGTCAGTTCCGTTCTCGGCGCCGTGTTCGCCGCACTCACCGTCAGACTTTTTATCAAGCCTCTCGACAGCCTCGTAAAGGCGACGCAGAGCATCGCAAAAGGCGATTTCTCGGTGCGCGTGGACGAGCAGAACCGTTTCGGGGAGCTTTCGACGCTCCTTAAAAATTTCAATATTATGACAAAGGAGCTTGAAGGCACGGAGATGTTCCGTTCCGATTTCATAAACAACTTTTCGCACGAGTTCAAAACGCCGATCGTGTCGATACGCGGCTTTGCAAAACAGCTTGAAAACGAAAACATCTCGGAGGAGCAGAGAAAGCAGTACACGGAGATCATCGTTTCGGAATGCGAGCGCCTTGCAACGATGTCGTCGAATGTGCTTCTGCTTACAAAACTCGAACACCAGCAGGTCGTCGGCGAAAGAAAGGCGTATTCGCTTGACGAGCAACTCCGCAGAAGCGTTCTCCTTTTTGAAAAGGATTGGGAGAGGAAGAATATAGAGCTTGATATAGACCTCGAAGAAATAATCTACGTCGGAAACGAGGAGCTTATGTCGCACGTCTGGATAAATCTGCTTGCGAATGCAGTCAAATTTACGCCCGACGGCGGAAAGATTTCCGTGCGCGCGCTTAAAAAGGAAAACGAAATATCCGTCCGTATATCGGATACGGGCGTCGGAATGACGCACGACGTTATGGAACATATTTTCGATAAATTCTACCAGGGCGATAAGTCGCACGCGGGCAGCGGAAACGGACTCGGTCTTTCGCTTGTGCGCCGCATAGCAGAGCTTTGCGACGGACGTATCGTCGTTGACAGCGAGGTCGGCGCAGGCTCTGCTTTTACGGTCTTTCTGCCCGTGTGATTTTTTCGACAAAAATAAGACTTTGTTAATTTGGAGTTTACAATTTAGGTGTAGAATAGCCGTGTTTGAATGAACGCTTGGAGGGCAGGTCTTGAATTTCAGAGACAGAATTATCCGATTTATGTACGGCAGATACGGGAAAGACGAACTCGAAGTTTTTCTCACCGTCGTTTTTTACATTGTTTTTGTCCTCGGTCTGTTTATAAGAAGCTATATTATGCCGATAATTATGGCGGTGCTTCTTTCAGTTATTATTTTCAGATCATTTTCGCGGAATATTGCGCGCAGACGCGCCGAGAACAACGTGTATCTTAAAATCAGAAACCCGATAAAGAATATTTTCGTTCTCCGCCGCAATATTATAAGAGACAGAAAAACGCACATCTATAAAAAATGCCCGCATTGCCGTGCGGTACTCAGACTGCCGAGAGCAGAGAAAGGCACGCACCGCGTAAAATGCCCCAAATGTTCGCAATTCTTTGAGATAAAGTTAAAGAGATAAAACAGGAGACGTATATGTTTAAACGTTTTAGAGGCGAGATCTGGACAATTCCGAATATACTGACCTATATCCGCATTATTTTCATTCCGTTTATCGTCTGGACTTACTGCGGACTTCAAAAATACTATGTTTCGGCGCTTCTTATTGCGCTGTCGGGACTGACCGACTGCGCCGACGGGTATATAGCGAGACATTTCCATATGATAACGGATTTCGGCAAGATCGTGGACCCCATCGCGGATAAGCTCACGCAGATTACCGTCGTCGCGTGCCTCGGAACGCGATTTCCGCTTATGTTCGTGCTTGTCGGACTGCTCGTTGTAAAGGAGCTTGCCGTCAGCCTGCTCGGATTTGCCGTTGTCAAGGCGACGGACGTTGTCGAAGGCTCGCGCTGGTACGGGAAGCTAGCAACGATAATTTTTTACGTCGCGATAATTCTTCTTTTGACCGTGCCGATGAATAAGAGCGCGGCGGATCTGCTTATCCTCTGCTGTATAGGAGTAATGATACTCTCGTTCGTTATGTACATCGCGCGCTACTCGCATATCCTTATCACAAAGAAGAAAGAAAAATAAAATAATTCCGAAAAATCGTCTGTCAAAACGAAATTTGTCTTGACAGACGGTTTTTTTTGTGCTAAAATATTCCTACTTGTAGGAAAAGTAGGAATTTTCGGAGGTGCGTCATGGGAACGGGAAAAGGTAAACACATTCTCGGTATGCCGAAAGGCAAACACATTTTCGGGACGGTAAAGGTCGGCGAAAAAGGGCAGATCGTCATTCCGAAAGAGGCAAGAAAGCTCTTCGGAATAGAGAGCGGCGACACACTGCTTATCCTCGGAGACGACGCGACGGGAATAATCGTGACGAAACCCGACGTCATAACCGACGCGGCGAAAAAAATATTTGACGAAATGGAAGACAGGGAAAAATGAAAATGGAAAAAGAAAAGAAAAATTCAGGAAAATTGCTTTTTCGTGCAGGAGTCGCGCTCGTAGTTGTCTGTGCGCTCGTCTGCGCGGCGCTCGCGTCATTCGGCGCGTATTCGGTGTTCAGCGGAAGCGGCGAATTTACAAAAGAGGGCGAGGTCACACTCGTCCGTGCTATGAGTGCTGAGGACGAGGGATATGACGACGACAGCACCGTCTGCGACGTGGAGTATGTTTCGGAGGACGGAAAGTACAGCGCGACGGTCCGCTATACATACGAAGAATGGGAGGAGCTTCCCAAAGGTGATACGATAAACGGAATCATCTATAAAACAGAAGCGGGCGATATTGTAACGGTACGCGAGGGTGCGGACGAGACGGAGCTTAAAAACGCGCTTCACAATATGCGCGCGGATAAAAGCAACGCGCTCTTTCAAAGTGCCGTCGCGATAGGACTTCTTGCGGTCAGCCTTGCCGTTGTTACGTTCTGGCATAAGCATTTCACTACATACGAGAAGATATGGTTCATGAGCATAATGGTTCTCGCGGCGACGTTCGCGATACTTATGCCGGAGGAGGGAACACGCGGCGTCAGCGGAATCTGGATAATGATACTGTATCTTGCCGATACGTTCCTCAATATCCTCTGTGAGCTTCTTATCTCTAAGCAGAGCAAGTGGAATTTCATCGTTTCGGTTTTCGTAGAACTTGTCGAGATCGCTATATGCATCGTCCTTTCTTACCGCTTTGCGACGATGGCGACGACGCTCTTCTTCTGGCTGCCGTGCGACATAATCAGCTTCATAAACTGGCATAAGCACCCCGACAGAGCAGACGACGAGCTTACGGAGGTTCGCACGCTTACGGGCTGGCAGGAGATACTCATTGTCGCGGGTATAGTTGTCTGGACGCTCGGCGTCGGCTACGCGCTCACGCTTATGGATCTCGGCTCGGAGCTTTTCGGCGGAAACAGAACGCTTGAAGTCATAGTCTGCTACCTTGACGCCTGTGTTTCCGCGGTCGGAGTCGCGAACGGACTATTCATTCTGTTCAGGCTTCGCGAGCAGTGGATAGCGTGGTATATAAGCGCCGTTATCGAGGCTGTTATAAATATAATTTCGGGTCAGTATATTCTTCTCGTTCTCAAACTCGGATACCTCACAAACACTACTTACGGCTATATCAAGTGGACGAAATACATAAAGGAAAAGAAACAGTATAAACTCAATAACATAATGACAGAAAAATAAAACACGAGCGCAGACGAAAGTCTGCGCTCATATTTTATTATTTCACTCGGTAAAAAATCAGATACCGCCGTCAAATTTAACGGTCTCGCCCGTCTCTGCGGATTTGAAGCAAGCCTCCATTACCATGAGTACGCGTCTTACCTGACAGAGCTTGACGATCTGCTCTTCTTTTCCGTCAACGGCTTTTACAAGGTTGCGGTAGAAATCGTGAACGTCGGATACGGGACGTTCGATTTCATATGTATCAAGCGTGATTTCGTCTCTCGGCGCCATCGTCTTTGTGATGCCTGCCGCAGTCTGAACGGGAACGACTTCCTTTTCGTTCCATGCTTTGAGCTTCGCCACCCTACACTTCTTCTGCCAGTCCTCTATCATCGCGGAACCTTTTTTGCACTGCATATAGAATCTCGGCATATAGATGAAGTTGTATGTTCCGACTTCGACTGTTGCGCGCTTGCCCGACTCAAAGGTGAGCATAAGGTGCATACCGTCGTCAACCTCGTCCGTTGTGATGTGCGTTGTCTCGCAGTAGACTTTCTCTATCTTTTCGGGGATAAGGAGGAGCATCTGGTCGATAAGGTGAACGCCCCAGTCAAGGATCATTCCGCCGCCGTATGGCTTGTGGCAGCGCCAATCGGACGGAATACCGCGCGAACCGTGAACGCGCGACTCAATGTTTATCGTTTCGCCTATCTCGCCGCTTTCGATGAGGGACTTTATTGCAAGATAGTCAACGTCCCAGCGTCTGTTCTGGTGAACGGTGAAGAGCTTGCCCGCCTTCTTTGCGGCTTCGCACATATCGTCGAAGTCCGAAACGGAAAGCGCAACGGGCTTTTCGCAGACGACATTCTTGCCCGCTTCGAGGGCCTTTATTACAATCTCCTTGTGTACGTCGTTCGGCGTAGCGCATACGACGATATCGACATTCTTGTCGGCAAGAACGGCTTCGAACGAGTCGTAAGCCTTTATTCCCGCCTGTCTTGCGGCTTCCTGTCTTGATTCTTTTATATCGAAAATACCCGCGAGCGAAACGACGTCGCTTTTGAGTGCGTGCGAGGCGTGCCAGCCGCCCTGGCCGCCGTAACCTATAATCGCAACATTTTTTTTCATAGTGAAAACCTCCGAATCTCCGTTTAATATACGGATACCATTATATGTATAATAATTATAAGACAAAATTAGCCTGTTTGCAAGACATAAATAGGTTTTATATAGACAAATATTGCTATCTGCCGATTTTTTCGTCCGAAAAGTCGAATATTATTCGTAGAAAAACACCTTGACGGAGCTTCTCAGCCGTGCTAAAATATCCGCATATACAATATATCCGTACCTTAAACGCATTGACAAAACGCCCGAATCGGTTTATAATATATTCTGAAAAATAAAACGAAAGAGGTTGTTTCAAAATGAATAAAATTCTTGAAGAGCTTTCACTTATAGGCATTGTTCCCGTTGTCAGCATTGACGACGCGCGCGACGCCGTCCCGCTTGCAAAAGCGCTTACAGACGGAGGACTTCCGTGCGCGGAGGTCACGTTCAGAACAGCGGCGGCAAAGGACGCGATAAAGGCGATAACGGACGCTTATCCCGAAATGATTGTCGGTGCGGGAACGGTTCTCACACCGTCACAGGCCGACGATGCGATAAAGGCGGGCGCAAAGTTTATTGTCAGCCCCGGTTTCAATCCCGACGTCGTGGAGCATTGCATAGATAAAGGATATCCGATAGTCCCCGGAATAAATAATCCGAGCGGCGTCGAACAGGCTATTTCTCTCGGTCTCGAAGCGGTAAAATTCTTTCCCGCGGAGGCGTCGGGCGGACTTCCGATGATAAAGGCGATGTCCGCACCCTACGGCAGTATGAAATTTATGCCGACGGGCGGTATAAACCTGTCAAACGTGAACGATTATCTCGGCTTTAAGAAGATATTCGCCTGCGGCGGAAGCTGGATGGTGAAGCCAGAAATGATAAAGGCGCACGATTTTGACGGAATCAGAAAACTCACCGAAGAGGCTGTTGACAAAATGCTCGGCTACGGTATCTGGCACGTCGGAATGAATATGGAAAAGAGCGAGGAAACGGACGAGGTTGCCGATACGCTCTTCCGCGCATTCGGTTTTGAGTCCGATAAGTATGAAAAAGCAACCTTTGCGGGCGGACTTTTCGAGATAATGCGCTTCGGCGGCAGAGGAACACACGGTCACATCGGAATAAAGACGCACAGTATCGAGCGCGCGATGTACCGCCTTAAAAAGAAAGGCTTTGAGTTCGATATGAGCACCGCCGCGTATGACGACGACGGAAATATTAAGATTGTTTATATGAAAGGCGAGATCGGCGGATTTGCGTTCCACCTGACAAGGGCATGATAAATATGGAATTCGGACTTGTAAAGAAAATAAATGAGCAATATAATGAAGTCGGACCCGTAAATATATGTATTGTCGGAGACAGCGTTTCGCACGGCTGCTTCGGAGGTATCGAACCGCATTATGACCGCGACGCCGTTTACCACGAGAGGCTCCGCCGAATGATGTTTGAGGCGTATCCGAACTCCATGGTGAATGTCATAAATACTGCCGTCGGCGGCAGTTGCGCCTCTCTTGCGCTTGAACATTTCGACCGTGATGTGAAGATACATAACCCCGACCTTGTCATCGTCTGCTTCGGACTGAACGACGTCGGCGAGCCTTTTGAAAAGTCGATGACGTGGCTTTCGGGCATATTCGATAAGTGCCGTGAAAACGGCTTCGACTGCATCTTTATGACACCGAATATGCTTAACACCTACGTTGACGAAGCTGATACGCCGACGCAGTATATCGGCTACGCGAGCGTGACGGCAAAGTGGCAGACCGAGGGCAGAATGGACACCTATATCGAAAAGGCTAAGAACCTCTGCGCCGAAAAAGGGATTACCGTCTGCGATTGCTATGCCGAGTGGAAAAAGATGTATGAGGCAGGCGAGGATACAACGAGGTTGCTCGCAAACCGGATAAATCACCCTTTAAGGAGTATGCACAAGCTGTTTGCGGACAAGCTCTATGAAACGATATTCGGCGGTTTGGCACTTTCCGAAAAGGAAAAAGCCGGGGACGGTATGATAAAAAGGTAAAGAGAGGGGACGTCTATGCTTGACCTAAGACTTTCGGAATTTCAGATCAAAAACGCAGATAAACTTATTGAGAAGATAAAAAAATATCCCGGTTCGGGAGATGAAGTGTGGCTAAACAGCCTTTACGGTTATCCTCCGCTCGAAAAACACAGAAAATTTGCCGCAGAAATGAGCGAAGCGGCAGAAAAATTCCGAAAGAACGGCATAGCCGTCTCGTTGCAGATTTCGAATACGCTCGGACACAGCGATTTTTATGCGTCGACAAATGATATGAGCGGCCTTGTGTATAAGGGGTCTCCTGCCGAAAAAGCTGTCGGCGACGGAGGCGAAAAAGCCGAGTATTGTTTCTGCTTTTACGGTGAAAATTTCCGCCGATATATTTCCGAGACGGTGAAGATATATGCGTCCGCAATAAAACCCGCCTGCGTGTGGGTCGACGATGATCTCAGAGCCGTGAATCACGCTCCCGTTCGATATGCATGCTTCTGCGACGGCTGCATAGCGCGTTTCAATAAAAAATACGGCACCTCTTTTACGCGTGAAGAGCTTGTAAGTGAGATAAATTACGGTGATGTCGTGTGGCGTGAGCGGTATATAGAACAGAACCGAGAGGGCATTTACGGACTTGCCGCGCTTATAACGAGGAGCGTTATGGAGGTTTCGCCGTCCTCGCAGATGGGATATCAGTACGGCAGATTTATAAATTATATGGGCATTGATTACAGATTTGTGCTTGACGCAATGCATATAGAGAGCGGAAAGAGCGTAAAAACCCGTCCCGGCGGAGGATTTTACTGGGACAAAACACCTATGGAGCTGCTCGGAAAGGTTATGGACACATCGCTTGCCATGTCAGTTCTGCCCGATTATGTGAGCAGCAGCTGCCCCGAAATAGAAAGCCTTCCCGACGTTTTTTTCGGCAAGAGCATTGAAGGAAACTGCAAGGAATCGACTCTTTATCTTGCCTACGGTAATAACGGTCTTACATATGCCGCGCTGAATTCGGGCTATGAAACCGAGGAGTATGACGAGAGATTGCTCGCCTGCTTTTCGAAATACCGCCCGTATTGGGATAAGCTGATTAAATTCAATGAGGGAACGGACTTCGGAGGCGTCGGCGTCTACGAGTCGCCGAATGCGTACAAAAGACCGCTTTGCAAGACCGAAGCACCGTTTTCATGGGTGAATATTGTCGGCGGACAGAGGCTCGAACTTATGAAGATCGGCGTTCCGATATCACACGCGAAGAAGAACGCCAAAGTTCTCGTGCTGTACCCCGACGCCGTTGACTGTATAACGGACGGCGATGTTGAGGATCTTCTTCAAAAAAACGTTTTGACCGATGCACGCGCACTTGAAAAGCTCCTTGAAAGGGGCTTCGGAAAAAATTTCGGTGCGAGTGTCGCGCCCCTGCCCGTCAAATCGGCGGCAGAGCGATTTACGGCACACCGTGTGAACGGTAAATATGCGGGTATGAAGTGGAAAGCGTCGATGTTTGTCACGGGCTCCGAGGTTATGGGATATACGATTACGGATAGGGACGGAAAAACAGAGCCGCTCGGCGAATATTTTGATGTTCTGAGTTCCGAAAAGAAATACGGCACCGCAAACGCGCTCGTAAAAACATATGACGGGCGCGGAGAGGAGCTTTCGACATGGGCTGTTTTCGGTTACAGCCTGTGGCAGGATATAATAAGCTCCGCAAAGAGAAACCAGATCATCGGCGCGATCGACGACATCTGCGGAAGAACTCTTCCCGCCGTTCTACTTTCGCCCGAACAGGTGACGATAGTGCCGAGGACAGACAAAGACGGAAAAACCGTGTGCGTTTCGCTCCAAAGCATTTCAATCGGAAAAACGGAGAACATGGAACTTCTTATAAGAAACCCGAAATGTGAAAATTTCGTTCTCACAAACGAGGACACAGCCGAAAAGAGGCTTAATTCCCGAAAAACGGCGGACGGCTTTGTCGTAGAACTGCCTCCGCTCGGCGCATGGGATATTTTCACCGTGTTCTGCGAGAAAGAGAAATGATAAACAAAAAAGCGCTGTGCCGAGGGCAACAGCGCTTTTTTGTTATTTTTTCGCTTTTTTCGCCGCCGAGAGCGTGTTGCGGAGAAGCATCGTTATCGTCATAGGACCTACGCCACCGGGAACGGGAGTTATCGCCGACACTTTGTCAAGTACGGCATCAAAATCTACGTCTCCGCAGAGCTTTCCGTCCTCCGTGCGGTTTATTCCGACGTCGATAACGACAGCACCGTCCTTAACCGCATCTGCGCCGAAGAATTTCGGCTTTCCTATCGCCGTGATAAGAATGTCCGCGCGACGGCATATCTCTGTGAGATTTGCCGTTTTCGAGTGGCAGACAGTCACCGTTGCGTCGGCGGCGAGCATGAGGAGAGCCATCGGTTTTCCGACAATGTTGCTTCTTCCCGCAATGACGCACTCTTTTCCGCGCACGGATATGCCGCATCTTCCGAGCAGCTCCATAACGCCCGACGGCGTGCAGGGTGCAAGGTCATAATCGCCCGTCACTATTCTGCCGACGTTGTAGGGGTGAAAAGCGTCAACGTCTTTCTTCGGGTCAATCGCGAGAATGACCTTTTCCTCGCTTATGTGCTTCGGGAGCGGCAGTTGAACGAGTATTCCGTGAATTTTTTCGTCCGAGTTAAGCTCCGCAATTTTGGCAAGAAGCTCGCTCTCGGTCGTCTCTTCCGGCATTTCGATGACGGAGGAGAAAAATCCGACCTCCTCGCAGGCTCTTTTTTTGTTTCTTACATAGACCTGCGACGCGGGGTTGCTGCCGACGATGATGACGGCAAGTCCGGGTGTAATTCCGCTTTCGCTTGTGAATTTTTCGGTTTCTGCCTTGATTTCCGCGCGAACCTCGGAGGAGATCGCCTTTCCGTCAATTATTTTCGCCATTTTTCTTCTCCTTTTTGAGTTTTATGTGCATAAAAACGGAGATTGCAATGCTCGCGACGACGCAGACAAGCCCCACAAGCTGTGAAATTTTCACACTTCCGACGTAGAGACTGTCGGAGCGGAGTCCCTCTATGAACATTCTGCCGAAGCCGTACCAGCCGATGTACATAAGGAATATCTCACCGTCGAATTTCTTCTTTTTGTAGAGCGCGTTTATAATGATGAAGCCGATAAGATTCCAGAGCGATTCGTAGAGGAACGTCGGGTGGACGAGCATAGTCTCGTAGCCGCTCGCATAGGAATTTACCTCCATTATCCACGGGAGCTTTCCCGCGTTCGGCGTCATTTTGGTGAAGCCGAAGAACTCAAATTTAGATATGTCGCCGAACGCCTCGCCGTTGCAGAAGTTGCCCCACCTGCCGATTATCTGACCGATAAGGACCGCGGGCGAGATCATATCAAACGCGCGCAGAAAGCTCTTTTTCTTAACGCGGCAGACGGCGTAGATTACGATCACGCCCGTAATGACAGCGCCGTATATCGCGAGACCGCCGTTCCATATCGCGATCACGTCGTAGAACGAATGGTATTCGTCAAGCGTCGTTAAGACGTAGTATGCCCGCGCGCCGATTATAGAGAGTATAACGACGTAAAGGAAAAGATCGAGCATATCGTCTGAGGAAAAGCCCTCCTGTTTTCCGCGGTATGAGGCGTAGAGGAACGCGAGAATGATTCCCGTCACGATAATAAGCCCGTACCAGCGGACTTCAAGCCCGAAAAGATTAAACGCGACGGGATTTATCGTGAATTTGTCGATTCCGAGGTTCGGAAAAGCTATTTCAGTCATTGTTTTTCTCCTTTTTGTCTTCGATCGGAAGTATTACCGAGAGGGTGAACATATCGTCCGCGAAAAATTCGCGCATGGTGCGGAGAGCCTCTTCGCGTTTTGCCGAGAAGATGGCGTCCGCGTAGCCGAACAGGTCGTAATCGTCAAAGGCGAAGGAAACGAGGTTGCCCGTTATATCGTCGGCGGAGTCGAATTCGCGGACAAAGGAGGCGTAAAATACCTTTTTGCACCGTTCGAATTCCTCCTCGGTGAAACCCTCTTTCTTCTTGCGTTCGATGTATGCTTTTACGATTTCGAGAACCTTTTCGGGGTCGTCCGACTCGCCCGATATTGTGTAGAAACCGAACGTGGGCGAGAGCGTGTAGGAACTTGAAAGCCCCGGCGAGATAAGCCCCGCGCCGTAAAGGGTGTCGTAAAGCTCGCCCGTCTGCGAAAAGAGCAGATCACCGATTATCGAAACGATTATGTCCTTTTTCATTCGCGCGTCGGCTGTGCTCGGAATGTCCGCGTCCTTTATGCCTATGTCGAAGAGAGGCTTTGCTACCTGCATTTTCTGAACGGTTTTTGCCCTGTTTATTTCGCGCGGCTCGTTCTGTTTTCCTCTTATTATTTCGCACGGCTCGGACGGAGTAAGGCATTCGTCCGCGATTTTTTCGACCTCGCGGGTGTCGACGTCGCCGCAGACGGCGAGAACCATGTTCGAGAGGTTGTAAAAGACCTTGTGACAGCGGTAAAGCATTTCGGGTGTGATTTTTTCGATGCTCTCTACGCTTCCGCAGATGTTCTTTTTTATGTCGTGTACTTTGTAAAGTCCGTCAAGCATCGCGTAGTATGAGCGTGAGGCGGGACTGTCGTCGTACATTCTGATTTCCTCGGCGATTATGCCGCGCTCCTTTGCGACGGTTTCATCGGTGAAGAACGGGTGCGTCACAAAATGGAGAAGCTCGCGCAGGCACGCGGAAAAATTCGAAACGGTGTTGAAGAGAAAGACCGTTTTGTCGTATGAGGTGTAGGCGTTAGCGTCCGCGCCGAGTGCCGAAAAGACCTCAAAAGCGTCGCTGCCGTCCTCCTCGGTGAACATTTTGTGTTCGAGAAAGTGCGCAATGCCCTCGGGAACGGCGGTCGGCTCGTTTTCGCCCGTGAGCATAAATCTGTTGTCGGACGAGCCGTAGTGCGTCGCGAAAAGGGCATAAGTTCCCGTCAGTTTTTTCGGGCAAACGTATATTTTAAGACCGCTTTTGTGACGGATCAGAGTGTATTTTTCGCCGAGGATCGCACTTTTGCGCTCATACTCTTCCGAGACGTTTTCACTCTCATTCGTCATCGCTTTCAATGTCGTCATATAAGTCCTCCCTTTCTTCGAGCGTTCCGCGTATGAATGCGGAAGCACCCTCAAAATATCGGTTCGCGGCTCTTGTAACGTCCTCTTTCTTCACCGCGAGTATTTTTTCGATTGCGTCATACGGCGTTTCGGAGAGACCGTACATAGAGCGGCTTCGGTAAAAGCTCTCCGTCGAGTAGGTCGAATCGGAGATCTGCTTGTAGGCGAAAACGTTCGATTTTATCGCGTATTCAAACTCTTCGTCCGAGATTCTGCCGTTTTTGATGTCGTCAAATTGCCGAAGCACCTCGCCCATCACCTTGTCCCTATTTTTGTTGCTTATTCCCGAGCGCACGAACATAGCACCCTTAAAAATGTGGAGCGATGACGAGCAGTAGTAGCAGAGGCTTTTTGCCTCGCGCACGTTCTTAAATAATTTTGACGCTGCCGAGCCGCCAAAAATGTCGTTCATAACGACGGAGGCATACAGATCGCCGTCGCGCACCGAGATGTCCGAGCGGAAGCCCATCGTCAGCTTCCCCTGGCGTACAGCCATTTCGTTTTCGACGTACCGAATGTTACCGTCGCCTTTCCCGATGACCGTCTCGCACCTGTGCAGTTTTTTGCCGCCGAAAAATCCGAGCTTTTCGCGCACAAGCTCTGATACCTCGCGTGCGTCCCTGCTTCCGACGTAGATTATGCGCGGCAGAGAATTTTCAAGGAATCCGCGGTAAAAGGCGGTGAGTTCTTCGAGCGTTATCGACGTCGCGCGGCTGTATTTTCCGAGCAAATTTTCGCCGTAAGGCTCTCCGCGGAAAAGTTCGGAACGGCAAAGCTCGTAGGAACGCGTTTTCGGGTCGTTTTCCATTGCGAGAATGTTGTCGCCGAGTATTTTTTTCTCGCTTTCGACGGAGAAAGCGGAGAGAAGTCCGTCCGAATCGGTGAGCGGCTCTGTCGCAAGCGAGCGCAGAACGTCAAGCGCGCCCGCGAAAATGTCGTCCTTTTCGGGAACGTATTTTCTGTCGATACATTCGCATATGAAGCCCGCCGAGAGATTTTCGCCCGTCGGCGTGACCATCGTGCCGATATTTGCGTCGTAGAGGTCGTCGAGACGACGGCTTATCGCGGGGATAGTCGGGTAGGGAACGCAGCCCCTTTTGAGAACGGCGAAAAGAAGGTTGCAAAGGAGCGAATTTTCCGCCGAATAGGGCACCGCCGCGGATATTGTCAGAAGCTCCGTCTTGAACTTGTCGGTTTTAACGACGATCAGAGGCGAGCCGCCCTCGAGGATTATCGTTTCGGGTATCATTTTTGTTTTTTTCCTCCGTTTTCCGCCGTAATTATATGAAGCGTGCCGCGCGGGAGCAGTTTCTCCGCCTCATCGTATTTTTTCTCGGCGAGAAGAGCGCGCACGCACGTCGAACTTATGTCCGAAAGAGCGGGATCGCACGGCAGAAAAAGCGTTTCGACGCTCGGAAAATGCGCCTTGTTCCACTCTGCCATTTTAAGCTCGTATTCAAAGTCCCGTGCGTTCCTCACGCCCTTTATTATGACATTTGTACCGAGCCTTTCGCATAGCGAGCCGAGAAGCCCGCCGTCCGAGATAACGCGCACGTTCGGTAGGCCTTGACACGCGTTTTCCGCGATTTTAACGCGCGTTTCGGTGTCAAAAAGATATTTTTTGTCGGGATTTATAAGGAGCGCGACGTAGACGACGTCAAAGTCCGAAAGACGCGAAACGCGCTTTATTACGTCGAGATGCCCGAGCGTCAACGGGTCAAAGCTCCCCGGAATTATTGCAGAGGTTTTAATTTTTTCGTTTTTCATCTTTTATTTCTTGTTTTTCTTGTCCTTTTCGGCGTTGTCGGCGAGCTTCCGATACATTTTCATAAGCTCGGCAACGATCATACTTTCGGTAAATTCGTTCTTTACGGGGAAGCCGTAGGCTTGCGCGACGGCTTTGTCGTTTTCCTGATGAGCTTTTTGAAGTTCGGACGGCATAGTGCTTTCGTCGTAGAGGTCAGCCAATGAACAATCGGGGTGGAGTGCGCGCGCGTCGAGAATTGCCTGTGCCGTTTTTTCGATTTTCGCTTTTTGCTCGTCTGTCGGTGTCGGCCACGGGAAGTTGTTGTAGACAATGTCCTTTGAGTAGCGGTAATCGCTTTTAATCCTTCCGCAAACTGCGCGTGTCCACGCCATATGGACGTTTGACGTCAAAATGCCGAAATGATATAAAGTCGCGTCGGGGATTAACAGATTTGCATTACTGCAAATAATGTCTTTGTCAACAAATCCTACTGGAATATATTTTCTTTTCTCTAAGGTATGCGCGGGAATAATA
>CAKRPQ010000021.1 GCA_934385225.1 uncultured Eubacteriales bacterium | reverse complement strand
GCGTTTACGGTATCGGGAACGACAACCATTCCGAAATCGTCCGTCACCGTCTCGTCGGGAATTGTCTCACCGAGGATCGCGCGGCAGCCGCCGGCGACGGCTTTTCCGATATACTCGTTGCCGTCCGTTTTCTCACCGCGCATCGCGGCAAAAAGCGTCTCCGCGTCCGCCTCGCGCGAATCGGTACACATATATCCGATCTCTGTATTCTCGTCTGCACCGCGGAGAACAAGTTTTCCGCCGCACATTTCCGCTATTTCGCCAAGGGTCAGTTTCGACGCGTTTATTTTGACTTTCATTTGTTTCACCGTTCCTTTCATTCACATTCGCTCATTCATCATGGCGGCGATAGTAATAATACTTTCTCGCCGCTTCGCGAACGATTTCTTTTTCGTCAAACGGGTGCTTTCCGTTTTTGTCTATTTCGTAAGCCTCGTGTCCCTTTCCCGCAAGCAGGATTATATCGGATTCGAGCGCGTTTTTTACAGCGTAATCTATTGCCTCCGCTCTGTTTTCGATAACGACCGAGCCTGCCTTCGAATAATCAAACCCCGACATTATATCGGAAATTATATTCTGTGATTCTTCCGAGCGGCTGTTATCCGACGTGACTATTACAAAGTCGGCAAGCGAAGAGGCTATCCGTCCCATGACGGGTCTCTTGCTTCTGTCCCTGTCGCCGCCGCAACCGAAAAGAAGCACTATTCTTTCGCCCTTTTTTCTGAATCCGCGCACGGTGAGAAGAAGATTTTCAAGCGCGTCGGGCGTATGCGCGTAGTCGATAAAAACAGAGAAGTCCGCGCCCGTGCAGAGCTTTACGCGCTCAAATCTGCCGTCAATGCCTCTCATATGCCGCAGAGCGTCCTGAACGTTCTGCGGAGAAATCCCCTCTTCAAGCGCGCAGGCGGCGGCTTCAAGCGTGTTTATTACGGTGAATCTGCCGGGGATCGGGCTTGACACTTTGAAAATGTGCGAAACGGAACTTAAAATATACTCAACGCCGCTTGTTCCGAGGCTTCTGACGTTAAGTGCCGCATAGTCGGCGTATCTGTCCTCGCGCACGGTGCAAAGTCTGATATTTCCGCACCCGCTTTTCTCCGCGGTTTCGGCTATTTCCGTGTGTGAAGCGTCGTCCGCGTTTATTATCGCGGAATCAGCCATCGTAAACAGCTTTTTCTTCGCGTCAAGGTAGGATTTCATATCCCCGTGAAAATCGAGATGGTCGGGAGAAAGGTTTGTAAATATCGCCGACGCAAATCTGAGAGGCGCAAGCTTATCAAGCGCAAGCGCGTGGGACGTTGCCTCAATAAGCACCACCTCAACGCCGTCGTTTTTCATCACCGAAAGGATTTTGTAAAGTTCTTTCGGATCGGGCGTTGTCATATTGGCGTTTTCGTTTTCGGAACGTATCGAAAGTTTTCTTTCGTCGGAGTAGCACACGACCGTCCCGACAAGACCCGTTTTGACGAGTGCCGCGCGGAAAATTTCGCGGAGCATAAACGTAACCGACGTTTTTCCGTTCGTACCCGTCACCGCGATCAGTTTCATACCGTCCGCGGGTCTACCGTACCATGTGTTGAAAAGAAAGGAAAGCGCGCGTCTCGTGTTCGCCGACGTTAGATATATTACCCCGCTTTTTATTTTATCAGTTTCTAAACATTCTCCTTCCATGAGCACCGAGACGGCACCGTTTTCAAGAGCTTTTTCGATGTATTTATGTCCGTCGGTATGAAGTCCCCGTATGCAGACAAAAAGGTATCCATCTTTCACCTGACGCGAATCGGACGCAATCCCCGCAATTTCGGCCGAGAGAACGGCATCACGTTCGGCAGGGTCTGAAAGAATACATTTGATGTCTGTGCCTGCAATAAGTTCGACAAGTTTCAAGCGTTTTCACCACCATTTCAGATGAGTATCAAATCAGTATTTCAACGTCCGTCTGATTTTGGGTGATTTTCGCGATTTTTGAAGTATTTTAAGATGATTTTAAACGCAAAAAAGAGTTTTAATCCGTTCCGTCAACGTACCTGAATTCAACGGTGACGACTGTTCCTTTCGGAACACTTTCGCCCGCGGCGGGAGACTGCGAAACAACGACTGCTCCTGCGCCAGTCTCATAGTTTGTTGTTCCTGTGATGTTTATATTGAGTTTGCCGTTGATGATCATCAAATTCGCAACGGTAGCGGATTTTCCCATAACGTCGGGTACGGTCACCATATCGCTGTTACTTATTTCGCCCGCATATAGGTATATCTTTCCGTCCTTTCTTACGGAAGTGCCGCCCGTCGGCGTCATTTTCACAACTTTATCGCCGTCTCCGACGACCTCATAGTCCATTTTTATGTAATCAAGGCTCTTCTCTGCGTCCTCGACGCTCCAACCGACATAGTTCGGGATCGTTCTTGTAAGATTTGCAAGTTCTTTTTCGGTATAAACAGCCTCGACGCCGAGATAAGGAAGCACGGACGCCATTACATTCGCAACATACGGTGCGGCAACGATACTTCCGTAAACAGATCCTTTTGACGGTTCATCTACCATTATAAGCACCGCAATCTGCGGATCGTCCGCGGGAGCGTATGCAACGCAAGAACCTACGCGGAAGGTGCCTCCGAGTGCGTTCTGCTTGTCGATTTTTTCGGTTGTACCCGTTTTCGCCGCTATGCGATAACCCGCAACATATGCGTTCTTCGCACCGCCGTCGCCCGAAACCCCCTCTTCAAGTATTTTCGTAACGGTTTCGCACACCTCCGTGCTGACAACCTGCCTGACGCTTTCGTTTTTATCATAGGTATATACTACTTTTCCGTCGGAATCACGCATTTCTTTGACAAGGTGAGGCGTAACGAGGTATCCGCCGTTCGCAACCGCAGCAATTCCTCTTATCTGTTGAAGCGGTGTAACGGTAAAGTTCTGACCGAAAGAAGCCGTCGCAAGCTCAACCTGATTGAAATTCGCCTTCTGATGGAAAAGCGAATTGGATTCTCCGGGGAGGTCTATGCCCGTTTTGTCCATATATCCGAATGCGGCAAAGTAGTCGTAGAATTTATCCGAGCCGAGCCGCAGCGCTATCGTCATAAGCACAGGGTTACACGACTGTTGAAGTGCTCTTGCGAACGTCTCCGACCCGTGTCCCGTTCTTTTATGACAGTGGATAGGCTTTGAATATCCGGGCACGAGAAGCGAACCGCTGCAAAAGAAATTTTCGTCTATCTTTACGACCTTTTCTTCAAGGCACATGGCTGTTGTTATGACCTTAAACGTCGAACCGGGCATATAAGTCTCCGTTATCGACTTATTCGCCCACATTTTCTGCATGAGTTCAACTTTCTTTTTGCTGTATTCCTCGGAATCCTCGTCAAGGTTTTCAGCTTTCAGTTTTTCCTCGTAGAAGTCATTCAGCTTTCTCGGCTCGTTTGAGTTAAAGTCGGGATACTGCCCCATTGCAAGTATTTCGCCGTTTTTGACGTTCATTACGATGCCGCAGACCCTCTCGTCGGCGCCGTTATCCTCATACGTTTCGCGCAGCTGTTTTTCAAGCTCGTACTGAACGTACATATCAATCGTTGTCGTCAGGCTGTAACCGTCCTGCGCCTCTATATACGTCTCATATTCGCTCGGAAGCTCGCCGCCGTGCGTGTCGCGTGCCGTTATGTAAACGCCGTTCGTACCCGAAAGTTCTTCGTCATACTGCTTTTCAAGTCCGTAAAGCCCTTCATTGTCCGCACTTGTAAAACCGAGAACATTGGACGCCAGATTATCGTAACAATAATATCTTTTCGATGTCGCCTCTATATGGACAAGGTTATGAAGCGAATTTTCGCTTATAAACTTACGGACCTTCTTCATATCGTCGTTTTCGACATTCCTTTTTATCGTCTCGTCAAGTCGCCCGACCTTCGCCGTTTTCTCCATTATCATATCGTAATCGACCGAGAGAAGTTCCGAAAGATTTTTTGCGATAAGCGTATCGACATCGGGTCTCGCCTCAGTTATGACCTTGCCTTTTTCATCGACCTCTCCCGCTTTGACCCGCTGTATATCCTTCGGAGAAATAAAAATACGGTACACTGTGACGTCAGTTGCAAGCAGCACACCGTTTGTATCATACAAATTGCCTCTGCCGGCGGGAATAACGGATCTTGTTGTCATCTGTTCAACTACGGCTTTTTGGTATTTTTCATAATCGTTCGTTTCAAGATACAGTATCCGCGCCGCGAGAATAATAAAACAGAGGGCAACTATGCCGAGGATAATATACGACCGCTTATCAAGAGCGGAATTCGCCGTTTTTCCTGCCATGCTTTGCCCCCTGTATATTGTTTTCCGAGTCCTGTTATTTATTTTATTAAACAGAACGGAAAAATATGCTTTTTATTTAACTTTTCCTCCGCCTATTGCACTGAGAAGAGTCGAAAGTCCGACATTGCTCTCCTCGCTGTCGAAGCTCTCTATCATATCCTCGTCGTTAAGTTTCACATACTGTCTCGTTACAAGATCCTTATTGACCATTCCGAGCTTGTTTACCGCGATATCTTCAATCATTCGAAGGTCGTTCTTGACTTCAAGTGCGGTTTGCAGTTCGCTTTGCTGTTTTGCAAGCGTCGAAATATTGCTTTGAAGGTCGGAATACTGCCCGGACGCGCTGTTCATCATAACGGACGAACCGACGATAAGCATAAGCGACATTGCACACACTATGACCGTCACAAGTGCCGAAACGGGAAGACCTCTGAAATTTCTTATTATCGCGAGATCCTTTTTATTTTCGTTCTGCTTTTTAACCGAACGACGCACCGGCGTCTTTGCCGTTTTTACGCTTGAAACACTTTTTTGAGCGGCTGTATTTCTCACATTCACCGCAGATTCGCGTCTTGTTTCGGGACGTGTGCTTCTCGAAGGAACTGCGCTCACTCCCGCCGTGCGGTACACTTGCGGACGAGTCGTGTTTACAGCTGTCTGCGTTCTCTGCGTCACGGGACACGATACGGGAGTCGGAACACGATGCGTGCTTCTGTACATCGCCGTAAATTCGTCAGCCGTTATAAGATGCGCGGGCATTCTCTGCCGCCTGTAATTGTTTGTCACGGGAGCGGGTCTTTCTGCGGCACCGCCGATTCTCACCGCGGCAAGTCCTCTGCCCGCAAAATTTCTGTTAAGCATTTCGAGAACATATTCGTTATTGTCGGTATTTGCATTGCGGTAAACCTGTGTGCGTGTGCCAAGACGATCCATGATAATTCCTCCGTTCAAATTTTTTCAGCCACTCTGAGCTTTGCGCTCCGCGATCTCGGATTTTCTTCAAGCTCTTTTTTCGACGGCAATATCGGTTTCTTTGTAATTACTTTTAATTTCGGTTTTCTTCCGCATACGCATATGGGAAATTCGCGCGGGCAAACACACCCCTGCGCCAGTTCCGCATACGTTTGCTTGACTATTCTGTCTTCGAGAGAATGGAATGTGATTATTGCGATCCTTCCGCCTTTTCCGAGCAGATCGACCGCTCCTTCTATCGCGGGTCTTATCGCGCCGAGTTCCCCGTTCACTTCGATTCTTATCGCCTGAAACGTTCTCTTTGCCGGGTGCGGACCGTCTTTTCTTGCGGCAGGCGGTATCGCGTGCTTGATTATCTCGGTGAGTTCGCCCGTCGTTTCTATCGGCTTCTCTTCTCTCGCTTTTATTATCTCGGCGGCAATTTTTCCGCCGAATTTTTCCTCTCCGTATGAAAAAATGACCTCTCGCAGCTGCTCTTCCGTATATCCGTTCACCACGTCCTTTGCGGATAAAGGGTTTCTGTCGTCCATACGCATATCGAGAGGTGCGTCGGAATTGTACGAAAAGCCGCGTTCGGGAGTATCGAGCTGATACGACGAAACGCCGAGATCCATCAGTACCCCGTCGATTTTCTCTATTCCGAGATCCGCACAGACTTTTTCGATATTCGAGAAGTTGTCTCTTACGAGCGTAACTCTCTCCGAAAACGGTGCAAGACGTTTCCCTGCCGCTTCTATTGCGGCACTGTCGCGGTCGATTGCGATAAGACGTCCGCCGTCCGTAAGTCTCTCGGCTATATGATACGAATGACCTCCGCCGCCCGCAGTGCCGTCAACGTAAATTCCGTCGGGCTTTATACTGAGCCCGTCGATGCATTCGTCGAGAAGCACCGATTTATGACTGAACACATTTTCCATCGTCAGATATCGTACATTCCGATAAGTTCGGAAATAGACGCCGCGTCCTCGCTGTCAATCTTCTTATTATAATTTTCTTCGTTCCATATTTCCGCGTAATCACCGCAGCCGACGATAACAGCCGTACCTCTTGCAAGTTCGGCATAATCGCAAAGCTCCTGTGTGAGAAGAACGCGTCCCTGCGAGTCGTAGCTTGCGGAGAGCGAATTGCGGAAGAAAAACCTGTTCACGTCTCTTCTCTTCGACGACGGAACTTTATTCAGAACTTTTTCCTTATACTCTTCGAATTTTTCTTCGGAATAAACAAGAAGGCATTTGTTGTCTGTATCGCGCACTATCATGATACTCTCCCCGAGTATCTCACGGTGCTTTGCGGGTACGAAAAGTCTGTTCTTCGCGTCAACGTTATGTTTGAATTCGCCGCACAGCTCCATGTCACTGCCTCTCTTTCTCCAAAATTCGATTCAGGCGGTCAATCTCTGTTTTGCTTCAACATTTTTAGGAATTTTTCACCCTTTTGCACCACCTGTATGTATATTATAATCCTTCCGAAAGAAAAATGCAATAGCTTTCAGTAAATTTTTCTAAAAAATTTTCGATATTTTTTTATAAATTGACCAAAAAAGCGGTTCGGAAACAAAAAAAGCGGTCGCCCGCTTCATTAACATTTTTATTCATACAACATTTTTCGTCATCGAACAAAATCATTCATTGTCATATAAGGTCGTCAATTTCCCGTCATTCTCCGACAGTGCCCGTCAAAAAAACAAAAATCCCGCATTTCTGCGGGATATGAAAAGTCATTTTTTTCTCTTGAAACAGAGTTTTCCGTTGTTATAAAAAAACATCGCAATACCCGCGCCGAGAATAAGAGCGTAGCCGATAAAACTGTAAACATCGGGGATATCGCCGAAAACGAAAAATCCGAGCAAGGCGGCAAAAAGCACCTGCGTGTAGTCGTAAACGGAGATCTCCTTTGCGGGTGCGCAAAGGTACGCCTTCGTTATTCCGAGCTGACCGATACACGCAAACGTTCCCGCAAGCACAAGGTACACCGTTTGAAGAACGGACATTTTCTCGTAGGTCGCGATAAGAAGCGGCAGGCACATAAGGCATGAAAAAGCCGAAAAGTAAAATACTATCAGGTGGCTGTTCTCTCCCCTTCCGCCGAGCTTGCGTACAAAAGTATATGCGATACCCGCGCCCATTCCTCCGACAACTCCCGCCACGGCGGGTATAACGTGGGGATTGTCAAATCCCGGCTTGATTATCAGAACACTTCCCGCAAAAGCCGCGGCAACACCCGCGATCTGCGGAATATTCGGCTTTTCTCCGAGCAGAATCGCCGAGAACAGTATCGAGAAAAACGGCGAGAGCTTATTAAGCATATTCGCGTCGGAAAGATTGAGATAACCTATCGCATAAAAGTTGCAAAGAAGTCCGATCGTACCGAAAATCGCGCGTCCGATAATAAACGGAATATTTCCCTTTTTCGGAACAAAGCTGTCCTTTCCGCGCATCATTATAATAAATATGTAGATAAGTGCTATGAAATTTCTGAAAAAAGCCTTCTGAAACGCGGGCAGATCACCCGCGAGTTTTACAAACAGCGACATTCCCGAAAAGCCGAACGCCGCAATTATAATGTAAACAATTCCTTTTGTTTTACTGCTTATCATCTGTCACATCAAATATAAATATTGAAAATATAATCATACGTATCCTCATTTGTCATCTTTCCCGCCGAGGCAAAGTCGCACATTTCGAAGTTTCCGTTTTCCGTGCAAACATCACATACAAGTTGAAAATCATTATGGTCAAAATCCGCGTTCGTCACCTTGCAATCCGAAAAGTCTCCCGTAGGTCGGAGCATATTTTCGATCTTTTCTCCGATTCTTATGCTTCTTGCCATAAGGAGAGGCCCGACCATAACCCTCTCGCACGGCTCTTTTACCATATATTCGGGACGAACATATCCGATACTGCCGGCGTCAAGCGTATAACGGAGGTAATGCACGTCATCAACCGTCGGCATCGTCATTTTATGCGCAAAACCAAGTATTCGCGGATTTCTGTCGAATTCGAGCATAAATGTGCTTTGTTTTTCTTTCGGAACGCAGATATAGCCGTTATTCTCCCGATCCGTACTCACTTTTTCTCCGTCAAGCATTACATAGCACGCGTATGACGGTATTCTTACAAAAACATTCTCCGCACCGCTTGTTTTCACTTCAAAAGGCACACCTTCAAGGTATCCGTCGCCTATCGAAACCTTTATATCGCCGTCAAGCTCATATTCGGTGAAGAAATTTATATAAATGTCATCGTTCTTTTTCATAACGGCACTTTCGGCAAAATTAAAAAATCCGCGCGGAAGATTGTCAACACAGCAGTGGTGGTACGGAAGCGGGTTCGGCCCGGGCTGCGGCGGCGCAAACTGATGCTTTCCGCTGCTGCGCAGAATACGCTCGCCCCATTTTGCATCTTTCGTCACGCTTGCAAGAAGCGCGTTATATCCGACGATTTCAAGCGTATCCGCATATTTTTTATCGCCCGTCAGACAGTAAAGCTCATAATTTACGCGATACCAATGTATGACGTCGCACGGCTCGCTTGCGGAGTTCACATAATTGCCGCCCGAAACGAACAGGTCATTGAACCCAACGCTGAAAAAGGCGTTTGTCTCATATTTTTCGATAAGGTCGCGGATATTCTCCACAGCTTCAAGATAACGCGCCGTTCCCGTCACACGGTAAAGTTCGAGAAGTCCGTCAAGACAGGACATAAGTTCATACGCTTTTGCCCATTCCGCGGGATCGTCAAACCACTCCGAGAGCGGTTTTCCCGAAAAAGCATTAAAGATCAGGTTAGGTTTTCTTTTGTGGTGTGCCGCATCGTCCCAATCCTTCGCAATTCCGAGAGCAAAGTCGAGATATTTTTTGTTTTCGGTCATTTCATAGAGCAGAAGCATAGGTTTCATTATCGAACAGCTCGGAAGTCCCGCGAAAGTCCCTGTATTCGATATATTTATGCCGTTTTCTTCGAGTTCGCCTATAAGATGGTCGGTAAATCTGACGGCGGCACGCAGGATCGACTCGTCTTTCGTCAGCTTATAGACTTCAAGCAGCCCCCAGAGCGTGTATTTTCTACACCAGATATTCCATTTCCATTTGCATTTCCAACCGACGATTTTTTCGCCCTCGTCGGGATCGCACTCAAAAACATCAAGCGAATTTTTATATGTGCCGATATATCCGTTCCCGTCCGCACTTGAAATAAGACCGTGTGCGCATTTTCCAAGGAAGTCACGCAGTTCATTATCATCCGTATATTCTGCCGCAAGGCACGCGCTTATTATCCACTTTCCCCAAAATTCCCCTTGCCACAACCCCACGGGAGTTTTGTCATCCTCGCGGGTTCTGAAAGCGTTTTCACAGGTCGGATAAATCGTATTCTTTGCGAAATCAGAGGTAATACGCTCATGTACGATACCCCTGATTATCTTTCCGACATACCCTTTTTCGGTCACCTCTCCGAGGCGGAAAGACTCAATTCGGTTTTTCACGGCATAGGCAAACATATTATTCTCCTTTTCAAAAGTTTATCATAATAACACCCGCAAAACAGATGATATATGCTATGTAAATTTTAAGCGTCATTTTCTGATCCTTGAACACAAGCACCGATATAGCACCGTCAATGATCGACGGAACAACCGTCGAAACGGGGTAAACGACGATTGCGGGAAGATATGCGAGACTGAGCATCTGCATCGTATTTGCCATTGAAGCGCAAAGCCCCATTACGGCGGCGACGGGAATGAATTTGAGCGAATCCACTCTTCTGCCGAGGTACTGCCCGAATCTCTCGCCCTTTATAAGATACCCCGCTATGATAAGCGTGCCGAAAACGGCGGCGAAAATAAACCCCCAAAGCATAAATGCGGAGGAATCCGCGCCAAGCTTACTTACAGCCGCTTTCTTGATTATGCAAAGTTCGGCGTTGATGAGAAACGAGATGAACGCAAGAAAAAACCAATGAAGCGTAGGCGCGCCCGCTTTATGTTCACCCTTCTTTTCGTGCGGAGTTATCAAAATTATTGCTATCGTCATAAGGACAGCGCCCGTAGCATTGAAGACCGTGACCTTATCGCCGCAGAAAAAGATACCGTAAAGCGTTCCCGAAAGAAGCCCGCCTACGCCGCACACGATAGCCGTAAGTCCCATAGGTCCGCATGCCATTGCGCCCGCCATAAAAACATTGACGAGCAGGTACGACATTCCGAAAGCGGCGGTGAGTATCATAACCGATCCCGATTGAAGCGGCAGGCGGCCTTTTGATATAAGGTTTACGGCAACAAGGGCGACAACAGCCGCATACATCGCTATTGTGTTATGAAGAAGCAGCCCCTCTGTGCTGCTCTTAAAATTCTTTCCGTAAACTTTGTTCGATATATCTTTGAAAGGAAATATCAAAAGCGAAAGAACAAGATAAAACATTATAAATCCTCTCCGACGTGCCGCTTTACAGAGCGGCAAAAAAAATAAAAGTCAATTCTGTTTCTTTTTGAATTTATTCGGATTTTCACCCGTAAAATCACGAAATGCCTTATAAAAAGCGCTTTTGCTCGAATATCCGACGGTTTCAGCCACATCCGACACGCTCATATTTTCCGCGAGAAGCTCCGACGCTCTTTTCATTCGCCTTTCGGTTATGTAGTCTTTCAGGCTTTTTCCGTAGCAGTCCCTGAAAAGCCGTCCGAAATATGCGGGATTATAAAAGCTCCTCTCGGCAAGCTCTGCAACGGATATTTTTTCGGACAAGTTTCTGTCGATATACGCTATTATTTCTGGAGGTATACGCGACGAATAGCCGCCCTCGCCGTCGCTGCCGCTCACATTGCGGACAACAAGAGCGATAAAGACCTGCATATAACCTCTAAGCGCGGTTTTATAGCCGTACTTTTTGTTTTTCCACTCACTAAACATATCGTCGCAGAGGTGCTCGGCGGAAATAATATCCGCACCCGAAAGTTTAAGGCAGCGATTGTCAAAAACCTCACCGGCCATTTCTCCGAACTGTGACAGCTTCATTATATCGAAAAAGTTCTCCGAATTCACAAGCTCGCGCCCAAAAAAAGACGGCGAAAGCATAATATCCGTCCATGACATTATGCCGATCGAGCCTATACTGTGTTCCTCTCCGATATTTATAAGCAGCACATTTCCCTTTTCGACGTCATATGTTTTGCCCGCAACGGTGTGGGTTCCCTTGCCGTCTCTTATATAAACAAGCTCGACAAAATCGTGTGTGTGCGTCTCGCAGGTGTTGTCGTTTTCGTGCCTTAGAAAAGAAATATCAAGATCGTCTTCAAAAAAATCTTTGCCCTCGTATTTCAAGTGCCGCACCTCCCGATCGAACTTCCATAATATTTTACCACCGCATACAGGTATTGTCAACAAGAAACGAAAAATACAACTAAAAAAGACCGCTTATACAATATAAGCGGTCTAAATTAACAGATCAGCCGATTATTTTGCCTTCGGCGTTAAAAAGAGGTAGCTTTTCAAGATAAACGATATCGTCTCTCTTCTGCGCATCACCCTCGGCAAGTATCGTCATTTTACCGACGATATTTCCGCCCGCTTCGTTTACAAGCGCCTCGACGGCAGCCATCGATTCACCCGTCGAAACGACGTCATCGACGATAAGTATTCTCTTTCCTTTCATTCTCTCGGCATCGACGGTATCAATGAACAATTTCTGTTCGCCCTCCGTTGTGATCGAATGAACGGAAACTTCAAACACGCCCGACATATACGCCTTCGGCTTCTTTCTCGCGACGATGTAGGTTCTGTCCTTATGCTGGCGTGCCATTTCGTGCGCGAGCGGGATTCCCTTCGCCTCGGCGGTGATTATATAATCGTATTCGGGAGCGACTTTAAGCAGTTCTCTTGCGCACGCCTCGGATAGTTCAGCGTCGCCGATGATAAGAAAGCCCGCAATATAGAGCTTATCGTTCACGGGGCAGATAGTAAGTCTTCTGTCAAGCCCTGCGACCTTTATATCATAATAGTGATTCATTTGAAGCCTCCGCTTTTATCAGACGCTGTGTATTCCGAGCTCTTTATCAGCACTCGTCGCATCTATTTTATATTTCTGTGCCTTACGGTACTCAAAGAATTTGACTGCAACCTGTTCAAACAGCGCGTATGAAAGCACGTCTTCGTCCTGCTCGATATACTGCGCGCATTTTTCGCGAAGCTCGGCAAGTTCGGGTTTAAGTGCGTCCGCGGGACGGCTCGTAATGCGCTTCTCGTCGCCGAGAATTTTATTTACGAATGTCGGGTCAAGCTCCATCGGAGTTTTTCCGTACTCACCCTTTATAAGTCCCTTAAATTCCTTTGTAACCATTTTATATCTTTCGCCGTTTAATACGTTGAACACTGCCTGAGTACCGACGATCTGCGAGGACGGCGTAACGAGCGGAGGATTGCCCGAATCCTTGCGCACTTTCGGAATTTCTTCAAGCACGGCGTCAAGCATATCGGATTTACCCGCCTGTTTAAGCTGGGATACAAGGTTCGAAAGCATTCCGCCGGGAACCTGATTTATAAGCGCGTTTACATTGACCTTCATAACCTTCGGATCCATAAGTCCCGACGCCAGATATTTCTCGCGGAGACCCGTAAAATACGTTGTCACCTTATTAAGCTCGCCAAGGTCAAGACCCGTATCGTATTCCGTGCCCGCAAGGCTTGCGACAAGAGACTCCGTCGGCATCTGCGACGTACCCTGTGCCATCGGCGAAATTGCCGTATCGACAACGTCTACGCCCGCTTCGATTGCTTTGAGAACAGTCATCGAAGCAACGCCCGCAGTATAGTGCGTATGAAGCTGGATCGGTACTTTTACCGTCTCTTTGAGTGCTTTTATAAGTTCGTAAGCGTCATAAGGAAGCAGAAGTCCCGCCATATCCTTTACACAAATGGAGTCTGCGCCCATCTCTTCAAGCTGCTTTGCGTATTTTGTGTAATATTCCGTGGTATAGAATTTGAAATCGGCGTCCTTTGGGTCAGTCGTGTAGCTTATTGCCGCCTGAACGTGACCGCCCTCTTTTTTCGTTGCGTCGATTGCTGTTTTCAGGTTTCTCGCGTCGTTGAGAGCGTCGAAAATTCTGATAATATCAATACCGTTCGCTATCGACTTCTGAACAAAATATTCAACAACATCGTCCGAATAGTGGCGGTAGCCGAGAATGTTCTGTCCTCTGAAAAGCATTTGAAGCTTCGTGTTTTTGACCTTTTCGCGTATTATGCGGAGTCTCTGCCACGGGTCTTCGTTAAGGAAACGGAGGCACGCGTCAAACGTAGCACCGCCCCATGCTTCGAGAGAATGATACCCTATTTTATCAAGCTGTTCGAGTATCGGGAGCATTTCCGCCGTCGTCATTCTCGTTGCGATAAGCGACTGGTGGGAGTCTCTCAATACCGTTTCTGTAATTTTAACCTTTCCCATTACTGTTACCTCTCTTAAATTACATAAGTCCGCTGTACCATGTAAGGAACACACCCGCGGCAACGGCAGAGCCTATAACGCCCGCAACGTTCGGTCCCATGGCGTGCATGAGAAGGAAGTTGCTCGGATCCTCTTTCTGCCCCTCGATATTCGAAACGCGTGCCGCCATAGGAACGGCGGAAACGCCCGCAGAACCGATAAGAGGGTTAATCTGACCGTGTGTAAGGAAGCACATGAGCTTCGCCGTGAGAAGTCCGCCCATCGTGGATACCGAGAAAGCGCAAAGACCGAGAATTATTATAAGCACCGTCTGACCGCTGAGGAAGTTCTTCGCATCGGCGGTAGCGCCGACTGTGATTCCGAGGAATATCGTGACGATATTCATAAGTTCGTTCTGCGCCGTTTTTGAGAGACGATCCGTAACGCCGCAGACGTTAAGGAGGTTACCGAACATAAGGCAACCGACAAGCGGAGCGGCATCGGGAACGATGAGACAAACAACAGCCGTAACGAGGATTGGGAAAATTATCTTCTCCGTCTTCGAAACGGTGCGAAGCGTTGTCATCTTTATCTTTCTTTCCTTCTTCGTTGTGAGAAGGCGCATGAAAGGCGGCTGTATCATCGGGATAAGTGCCATATAGCTGTACGCCGCAATGGCAATAGCGCCGAGAAGCGCGGGCGCAAGCGTTTTTGTAACAAGAATTGCCGTAGGACCGTCCGCACCGCCTATGATACCTATCGCAGCGGCTTCAAGCTGTGTGAAAGCGCCCGACATTATTGCTCCGTCGTAGGCGACGAAAACGCCGAGCTGCGCGCCCGCACCTATAAGAAGGCTCTTCGGGTTTGCGATAAGCGGAGAAAAGTCCGTCATTGCGCCGATGCCCATAAATATAAGCGACGGATAGATACCGAGCTTTACACCGAGGTACAAAAGGTCAAGCAGACCGCCCTCTTGAAGCACCTTTACAACGCTGAAATCGCCCGTTTCGTTTATGAACAGATCCATATGGAACATATTCGCACCCGGGAGGTTGGTAAGAAGCATTCCTATCGCTATCGGAAGAAGCAGAAGCGGCTCAAATCCCTTTACTATCGCAAGATAGACGAGGATAAACGAGATTGCATACATTATAAGCGTCTTCCACCAGTCGGGAGTGTCTATAAGTCTCGATATACCGGTCGATGTAAAGAAATCGCCGATACTGGTTAGTATTTCACTCATTTACATTTATCACCCTTTCTTATAAAGATCGGTGACTGTCAGTTCATTGATACGAGAACGTCGTCGGTCGCAACCGTGTCGCCCTGCGAGACCGCAACCGAAGCAACCGTACCGTCTGCGGGAGCTTTAATGTCGTTTTCCATCTTCATAGCTTCAAGAACAACGAGTACGTCGCCCTTCTTTACAGCATCTCCGCCCTTTACGTTGACCTTTACAATCGTTCCCTGCATAGGAGCTTTTATAACTGTCGAACCTGCTGCGGCTGCTTTCGGAGCTGCTTTGGGTGCTGCCTTCGGAGCAGCGGCGGGTGCGCTTACGGGTGTCGTCTGTACGGGTGCGGAAACCTCGCCCGCTTCTTCTACCTCTACTTCGTAAAGGACACCGTTGACTGTAACATTATATTTTTTCATTTTTCAATACCCCTTTTTACTTATTCTGATTCCACGGTCTCATTTTGGGACTGCGCTTGAAGGAAACCACGCGGAACGCGCCGACGTTTCCTTCTTCCTCTCTCATTGCCGTTATTGCGGCAATTATCGCGGCTACGACTTCGCCGTCGTCATTTTGCGCGGGTTCTTCCGCCTGATTCGTTACCGTCTCTGTCTTTTCTTCCGTTTTCTTCGGTTTCGTTTCTCTTGAAAAAATGAACTTCGAAACATAAAGAACCAGCATTATGATCGCCAGAACGCCAAAGACTATTATAAGACCTATAAGCGTTCTTTGGAGGCAGTACGCGGTTCTTTCGCCGAGAGTCATCGTAGTCGTATTGACTTCTTCTTTGATAACCTCGCCCGCGTCGCCTATTTTGCGCAGAAGACTGTCTGCGTTCAAAAACATATTCGCCATATTGTTACCTCCTTATCAGAGAGGAAGCACGGGGTGCCGTCTGTCGGGATACATCTCCGACTTCATTGCAAGCATTGAAACGGCACCGCATATTCTTGCGCGCAGTTCGGATGCGTCGATTATGTCGTCTATTTCACCCTTTTCGGCGGCATCGACGGGAGACGAGCAGATCTCTGTCCACTGCTTTTCAAGCTCTTCTCTCGACCCCTTTCCGCTCACTCTGTCGTTCCATACGAACGCAACGGCGGATTCGGGAGGAAGCACGCCTATCGCGGCGCTGTCAAGCGCAAACGCCATATCCGCACCGACCGACTTTGACCCCATAAGAGTGTACGCGGCACCGTAAGCCTTGCCGAGGACTACCGTAACCTTTGCGTTCTCGGAGGAGGTGTAAGCAAGCGCGAGTTTTGCAAGCTCCGACGCGAAAGGCGCTCTTTCGGCATTCTCGGAAATATCAAGTCCGACGGAATTGACAAGCGTTACAAGCGGGATATTGAAGCTGTCGCAGAACGAAACAAATCTTGCCGCTTTTCTTGCCGCGCCGACCGTAATCGTGCCGCCGTTTATCTGCGAATTGTTCGCGATAACGCCCGACACAATGTTGCCGAACGACGTGAGACCCGTAATGATTTCGGGCGCATAGGACGAATAAAGCTCGCAGAACCTGCAACCGTCGCCGATAAGCTCCGTGACGCCCTTCATATCGCCTGCATTCACTTCTACGCGGCGATTTATATCGTCGCCCGTCTCGACCGTGTTCATACCCTCGGCGTTGTTCGAGGGAAGAAGCGAAACGAGCTCTCTGACGGTTCTGTAAGCCTCCGCCTCATCGGCGGCAACCTTTGCGGAAAGACCGTTTTCGGCGGCGAAAGCGGCGCTTCCGTTCTTATCGCCGAGAAGGAAAGGCGAATTTACATACATATTTGTCTTGCCCTCGACCGTAACGGCAAGGTCAAACATTGCGGCGACGGTAGCCGCAGAACCGGCGCAAACACCGGGAATCACCGCGATCTGCGGGATCACGCCCGATGCGTCGGACACGCATTTCATAACTCTGCCGAAAGAGGCAAGCGCGGAAACGCCGTCATACACAATAGCACCTATGCTGTCGAATATTCCGACGACAGGCGCGCCGTTTTTCATTGCCGCTGTATAAACACCCGCTATCTTTTCGGCGTGCATTTCATCGAACGCGCCCTTCATTCTTGAAGAGTCCTGCGAAAAAGCGAACACGAGTTTTCCGTCGATCGCGCCGTAACCGCATATTACTCCTTCAAATTCGTTTTCTTTTTGTTTGCGGCGGACATAAGCCCCCATTTCGGTGAATGTACCATCATCGAAAAGTGCCTCTATCCGCGTTCTTGCACAGAAGCCGTTCTTTGAGCCTGCCGCAGAAGCATTGTCGATATCTTTCAGCATATCTTTGAGTTTTTCCGCTGTCGCGGCTCTGACGTCCTTCTTTGAAAGGCTCGCGGAATTTACATTTCCGTCCATAATTGCACCTCCGTCTGTAATTACATTTTATATGTGTAAAATGTTCAAAAAAATTGTGGGGACGGCAAAAAACCTTCTTCCCCGATTATATCAAAATTCTATCACGAAACGAACCGATTGTCAAGCCTCTTCCCGAATATTATTATTTAATTTACATTTTATTTTCTGTTACGACACGTGATTTATTTCAGATAAATGCTCTTACCGTCGAGAAGAAGAACAACCGTCCCGCTTTTGTCGGTTCTGAAAATTTTTACGTCCATTTTATTCAGTCTGTCAATCGTCTCTCTGTGCGGGTGTGCAAAAATATTGTCTACTCCGCATGAAATCACCGCATATTCTGGATTTACCTCGTCAAGAAACTTCTGCGAGCTTGATGTCTTTGAGCCGTGATGCCCGACTTTTATGAGATCGCTCCTAAGTCCGTCGCCGTATGCTTCTATAAGCTCGGCTTCAACACCCGACTCCGCGTCTCCCATAAACAGCATTGACGAAGTGCCGAAAACGGCACGGATCACTATGCTCGTGTTGTTCGTATCTACCTTGCTTCCCGTGTCAAAAGGCGCAAGTATCTCAAATTCAAAATCACCGACGGAATATGTATCGCCTATCCTTGCCTTCAACACCCTCGCGTCGCTTTTTTCGAGCGTGCCGAGAAGATTAAGATATGTTTTTGTGTCCGCGGTTCTGTCGGTCATAATCACATTCTTTACATCAAAATTTTCGATAACAGCCTTTGCGCCGCCGATATGATCCTCGTGTGGGTGCGTGAATATGCAGTATTCGATCTCTTTTACGCCTACGCCTTCAAGATATGTGACAACATCGTTTCTCGCCTCGAACGGTCCCGCATCTATAAGGATATTTCCCTCCTCGCACATTATGAGAGTACTGTCACCCTGACCGACATATATGAAATGAAGCTCCGCTTCACCTTCTGTAAGCCTGACACCGCCGTTTATATAATCGTAAACCCTTATTCCGATCGCGGCGACGACAACCAATATTAAAAGCAACAGATTTCTTTTCGACTTTTTTGTTTTTTCCAAGATAATTCTCCTTTAAGACCTTCATTTAATGAAAATTTTACATTATTTCGGCAGAAAAATCAAGTGTAAATTTAAAAAATGCTTGACAAAAGCAAATAAATATGATATAATACTTACCCGAAACAGGTTTTTTCCTGTCTCCTTACCGTGAAAAATCAAAATCACAATCAATTTCACGGTCGAAAGTCCATAGGGAGGTGTAAAAATGGATAAGGTAATCAATTCTTATGAAGCACTGTTTGTCGTAAACTGCGAAAACGGCGAAGATGCTGTAAAGGCAGCAGTGGAGAAGTTCACGGGACTGATAGCCGCTAACGGTACCATTGAGGAAACAAACGAGTGGGGCAAACGCAGACTCGCATATCCCATCAATGATATTCCCGAAGGCTACTATGTCGTTGTAACTTTCAAGAGTGAGCCCGATTTCCCGGCAGAACTTGAACGTCTCTTCAACATTGACGAGGCTGTCATGCGTGCGCTTGTCGTAAAGCTCGACCCCAAGAAGGTTGCAGCAAAGAAGGCAAGAGCTGCCGAGGCTGCCGCAGCCGCAGAAGCCGCTGCAAATGCCGAGACGGAAAACGCAGCCGAATAATCAAAGGTAAGGGCTTATTTAAGGAGGCATCGTAATGGCTAACTTCAACTTTAACCGCGTTATGCTCGGAGGAAGACTCACAGCCGACCCTGAGCTTAAACAGACAGCTACGGGGATTTCGGTAACGACTTTCAGTGTCGCTGTCAACCGCAGATATTCCAAGGATTCCGCACAGCAGCCGCAGGCAGACTTTTTCAATGTCACCGCGTGGAGACAGACGGCGGAATTTGTAAGCAAGTTTTTCAAGAAAGGTTCGTCCGTTTTCGTGGTCGGAACTCTCCAAAACCGTTCGTGGACAGACAATGACGGTAAAAAGCGCTATGCTACCGATATTGTCGCAGACGAGGTGAACTTTGTGGATTCGAGAAACGAAAATCCCGCGGCAAGTCAGTACACGCCCGATGCCTATTCCGATCCCTCGTTCTCTTCTCCGGCAGATGCGCCGAAGTTTGAAGAAATCAAGGGTGACGACGACCTGCCGTTCTGATACGGTCGGGTAAACAAAATTATAACAGGAGGTTTTCATAAGATGGATAACGCCGAGAGAGAAGTAGTACAGCGCCCGGTCAGAATCAACCGCAAAAGAAAAAAGGTTTGCGTATTCTGTGCCGACAAGGTAGCTTACATTGACTATAAGGATTCCGCAAAGCTCAGAAAGTTCATTTCCGAGCGTGGAAAGATCCTTCCCAGAAGAATTTCCGGAACTTGTGCAAAGCATCAGCGTGAACTTACGACCGCTATCAAGCGCGCTCGTCAGGTTGCTCTGCTCCCCTACATTTCCGACTGAAATTAAAAACGAAACGGGTGCCATGCGGCACCCGTTTTTTTATTTGCAAATTATCTTTATGTTTTCGGGCATAATTCCCGTCTGCTCGTAAACGATCTCGTTTATCTGCGCGATTTCGGTGTCAAGCAGTTCCTCACCCTTTACAACGATGCTCGCCGTCCCGCCGCTTACAACCGCAACACACTTCTCAAATCCCTTTGAAACGACAAGTGATTCGATGTTCGACTCGTTTTCCATATCGGCGGCAATCTTCTGAATATCGGCAAGTGCCTTCTCCTTTGCCTCCGCGTTCGTACTCTCGCTGTCGGCAACGCTTTGGAGAACCTCCATCGCCTCGTCTCTTGCACGCCTGCGGTTTATCTGCGATGTTGCGAAGTAGCTTTCATCGTCCGACGACGTTTTTTCGTCCGTCATACCGCCCGTGTTTGTTCCGACAACGGTCCCGCCTCCGTTTCCTGTTGTCATTCCCGACGAAACCGAATAATCGGGAGCGGACGATTTCTTTGCCGATCCGAACAACGCCCAGTTAAGCGCGACCGCGCACCCGATAAGCAGGATCGAGCACCCGATTATGACATTCTTTTTTCCGACCTTTGTGAAAAAACCCTTGGTTTTCCCCCATGCACTTTTTACATTCATAGCATATCTCCTTCCGATAATCTTAAAATTGTGGTCAGTCAATAATATGAGCGGCAGTACTCGCTTATTACATTTATTTGCCGCCCGCAATGTAAATTTTATTTGTCGGAACGCCGCACGCGGCAGACACAAGCGAAAGCAGCTTCCGCTCCGTTTCGGGATCGTCTCCGCCCTCGCAGACTATTCCGACTCCGCAGATAACGGAGCGTCCGTCCTTCTCGTCATACGTCACGGCAACAGTCGTTTCACCTACACCGTCAACCTTCTCGCAGAGCGTCTTTATTTTGTCCTCTGTCATTGTCATCATGATCTGTTTACCGGCTGCGGCACTCTGCACTCCGTCGTTTTTAACCTTCGGCGCAAGCATAAGAATAAATCCGAGAGTCGCCGCGACGGCAATAACGACCCAACCGCCTTTCTTTATGCTGACAAGAAATTGCTTCATTCCATCACCTCCCGTAAAGAACGCATTCGCACCCGAAAATTTCCGACACTCTTTTTTCTGCCCGCCGCGGGTTCGTGAAAAGTCCTCCCGAATTCACCGTTATGTTTATTCGTTCGGGTCGCATATCGGCGTCAAAATCGCAGGAAATGACGCAGTCGTCCGTCCCGAACTCCTCCGAGAGAATTTCTTTTACATACGCTCCTATCTTCTCCTCCGAAACGTCTTTTATCCTGCTTTGCCATACACCGTCATATTTTTCCTCGGTTTCGGGCAGATCGGGCAGATTTTCAAAATACTCCGCAAGCGACGGGATTCCGCGGACAGGCGATATAACGGCGACAAAAAAGATAAGAGCCGTAACAAAAGAGACAGCTTTATAAACGCCCTTACCGTCCCCGAAAGATACAGAAAGCCGTGCGACGGAAAGCCCGACCGAAACGGTTATGACGGAAACAAGATATTCTTTCATATATACTTATAACCTCTACATTGCCGAACTGCTCCTGACGAACAACGTGAGTGCGTAAATAAACAGCACCGACGAAACGGAGCAGACAGCTATCATATATCCGTAAATATTTTCAAGCTCGGAAATGAACTTTGCCTCTCTTTCAAGTCCGAGAACTTTTGAAGCAAATGCCGAAAAGGCGAGCGAAAGGCGGGTAAATACAAGCGACAGAAGCGTCGGGCAAAGGAGAACGATAATTATAACGATTCCGAGCGTTCCGACGCTCGAACGAATATAGTCGGCACAAGCGCCGACAGTTCTTAGCGACTCTCCTATGCTCCCGCCGACAACGGGAATGTATGTACCGACGGCATATTTTACCGCACGCGCCGACAGGCTGTCCGCACGCGAGGCAAGAGTTGTCTGCGCACTCATAATAAGTCCCATAACGGTCATAAAAAGTCCGAGAACAAAGGTGTATGTACGTTTCACCGTGCCTGCAATGCTTCCCGAATCGATCCCCGACGAAAAAACCGAGGCGACGGCAAATGCGGTACAAAGTCCGACCATGGGAACGAGCGTTTTACCACAGAAATTTTCGCAGACGAGTATAAAAAACGATAGTGAAGCCGTTCCGCCCGACGCGAGCGAAACATTTCCTCCAGAGGCGCAGAGAACGCCTATAAGCGGTATCATTGAGTTGACGAGGGCGCAAAGTCTGTCAAGAAAATCCGAGACCGCGCGTATCATCTGCGTCTGCCCGCCGAGTATCATGACAGAAAAAGCCGCACCCGTACAGACAGAAAATGCCTCCGACACGGATTTGCTCTCGAAATTCTTCTCCATCGTTTTGAAAACAGCTGCAAGTATCACTATAAAGCACAGCTTTGAGAACATCCGGAGTGCTTCTTTTATATTGAAGCCGAGCATTTTCCATATGATTCCAAACATTCCCCTCGAACTTGCCGTATCGCGCAGAACGGAACCGTCCGAATCGAAAATTCCCTGCGGAAGTGAGTTCTTTACGTCATCGGGAATACTCTCCGTAAAATCATCGTACTCCTCGTATTCGTCGTATGTAGCAGGCAGATCGAACGCCGACACCTCTGCGGGAACAAAAATGAGAAAAATGAACAGAAAAAGCGCAAAAAGAAAAGCAAACGTCTTTTTTACCATGTAAGTATTTCCTTCGCCATTCCGAAAAGATCTTCGAGAAGCGGAACGGCAAGGAGAAGTATCTCCGCTCTTCCGACAGTCTCCACTCCCTGCGCTATTCCGGCTTCCCCGCTGTCACGGCAGACGGACGAGGATATCCCCGTAAGAAAAGCAATGCCGAGAGCTTTGAAAAGAAGACCCGTATATCCGCTCATTCCGCCGTCGTTCATTGTCGTTTTCACAAAGGAGACAAACGGAGAGAGCATTCCGCAGAAAAGTCCGAAGAAAACGACCGACGACGCAAGCCGCACAAGCACAGCGCAGGTGTCTTTCAGATTTTTAAGGCTTATGACGGCGAAAACGCAGATAAGCGCAATACCGCAGACCTTTACCGCCGTATCCATTATAATCCGAACACGGTTCTCACCTTTTCGAAGAGAGTACCCATTTCACCGACGAGCATAAGGAGAACGACCACTATTCCCGTCACAGTGACCATCACCGCCTGCTCGTCCCTACCCGATTTTCCGAGAATCTGCGCGGCGGCGGCAACCAAAATTCCGACTCCCGCGACTTTAAGTACAAGCGTAACGTCCATATATTAAACCTCAAAGCATGATTATTATAACTGCGAGTGCGGCGGAAACGCAGAGTGTGAACGTCATTTTCCGCTTTTTCGGGTACTCGCTTTTTCTTTTGTCCGTAAATGTTCCGAGTTCCGAAATACAGGCACGGCAAAATTTTATTTCGTCGCTTTTGCAGTGCCGTCCGAGGCCGCAGAAGAATGTGCCGAGGATACGGCGCTCATTTTCGCCGATAAGAAGATCGCCGTTCTCAAAATCGGGAATTTTCCCGTTTTCTATCCCACACCTTTTTAAGATGTTTTTATCCGACGCGGCAAGTATTTCGGGCAGAGTTCTGCTGTAATTTTCTATCTGAAACAAAATAAGCGAAACAAGAGCCAAAAAGGCTTCAAGCTGCTCTATCCGCTTCTTTTCGGAAACAGTGACGGCAAGCGCGCAAAGCACCGCGGCGCAGAGCATTAAGGCGGCGCCCGTTATCTTCATTGCAGGGATTGTCAAGCCTGTAAAAACTCCTCTCTGCCGTAGATATTCCATGTGCATCTGCGCTTGCCTATGCCTCTTTCGAGCAGAACAAAAGTCGAAAACACCTCGGCGGCATAAAGCTCTTTTATGCCATTCTTTTGTTTTTTGGCAGCCTCGCGGAGACTCCCCGCGTGCAGACTTGCGATTACAGACACTCCGCAGTTCTGCGCGGACAGAATAGCCTCGGCTTCGGCGTCGCTTCCTATCTCGTCGCAGATTATCACATCGGGAGAAAGCGTTCTAATCGCATTTTCTATTCCGTCGCCCCTTGGGTATCCGTCAAGAATATCAACTCTGAGCCGTTCACCGTCAAGCGCATAAGAAAGCTCGCCTCGCGTATCCACAATGGCAACGTGCTTTTGACGTTTTCCCGAAAGTTCGCGCGCAAGAGCCCTGAGAATTGTCGTTTTTCCTACTCTCGGCGGCGAAAAAACGAGCATACCGCCGCCGTTTTCCGAAAAAATCTCCGCGAGAGCCGAAACATCGGGGAAATCCCCGCGCGGCAAGCGAATATTGAGCGAAGAAATATCACGCACGGCAGTCACCTTGCCGTTTTCGTTAACGGCTCTTCCGCACACGCCTATTCTCACTCCGCACGGTGCTCTGATATACCCGCGGCAGATGGTTTCCGTATGCGCATACACCGAACGCTCGCAAAGAGCATAGACTGTATCGTCCATTTCGGCATCATTTATCGGTTTGGAACCGAAAACGCCTGTTCCGAGCGCAATATATTCGGGCAGACGTCCGCGTCTTAATCTTATTTCTTCGAGCGTGGCGATAAAATCGTTTTCAAGCGTCGCTATTTCGTTTCTGACACTCTGCGGCAGTGCGTTTTCAATCAGTACGGGCAGTGCCGCGCTTGTCCCGTCTTTCTTTTTTTCAAGGTAAATCATTTAATCCTCTCCCCGATAAATACTATTCGGACAAGAAGTAAATAATTCCGATGAAAGCAAAAAAACGTCACAGCCGAAAGCCGTGACGGTTTCTTTATGATGTTTTTTCAGATTCTTTCTCTTATAGCCTTTATAAACTCTTCCGTATTGACGCTTTTCACCTTTGTTCCCTCATCGACAAGACCTACAAGGTCCTTTGTCATTATTCCGTCGTCAAGCGTCTTTATGCACGCGCCTTCAAGTCTGTCGGCAAACGCGCAAAGTTCGGGAAGTTCATCAAGCTCGCCGCGTTTGCGGAGCGCACCCGACCAGGCATATATTGTCGCCATGGGATTTGTCGATGTCTGCTCGCCTTTAAGATAGCGGTAGTAGTGTCTTGTGACCGTGCCGTGTGCAGCCTCATATTCAAACTTTCCGTCGGGAGAAACGAGCACGCTCGTCATCATTGCAAGCGAACCGAACGCCGTTGAAATCATATCGCTCATAACGTCGCCGTCGTAGTTCTTGCACGCCCAGATAAACCCGCCTTCGCTCCTGATAACTCTCGCGACGGCATCGTCGATAAGCGTGTAAAAATAGGTTATTCCCTTCTCCTCAAACGCCCTTTTGTACTCATTTTCGTAGATTTCCTCAAAAATCAGCTTAAAGGTCTGGTCATACTGCTTTGAGATCGTGTCCTTTGTTGAAAACCAGAGATCCTGACCCGTTGAAAGCGCATATTTGAAGCAGGAATGCGCAAAGGAGCGTATGGACGAGTCCTTATTGTACTGACCGCAGAGAACACCGGGGCATTCAAAGTCGTATATCGTTTCTCTGAACTTTTCTTTTCCGCTCTCGTCCGTAAAGACAAGCTCCGCTTTTCCCTTTTCGGGTACGCGGTATTCGGTCGCTTTATAAATATCACCATATGCGTGTCTTGCGATTGTTATCGGTTTTTTCCAGTTCTTTACGACGGGCTTTATGCTGTCTATCAGTATCGGAGCTCTGAAAACAGTGCCGTCAAGCGCGGCTCTTATCGTTCCGTTCGGGCTTTTCCACATCTCGGAAAGTCCGTATTCCTCAACTCTTTGTTTATTAGGAGTTATCGTAGCGCACTTTACCGCAACGCCGTATTTTTTTGTCGCTTCGGCGGAGTCGTGCGTGACCTTATCCTTTGTACGCTCTCTTTCGGGAAGTCCGAGGTCGTAATATTCGGTTTCAAGATCGACGAAAGGAAGAATAAGCTCGTCCTTTATCATCTTCCATATAATTCTCGTCATTTCGTCTCCGTCCATCTCGACGAGAGGCGTTTTCATTTTTATCTTGTCCATCTTATATCTCCGTTATTTCGCGTTAGTGTATTTAAGCAGACCGCCCGCGCGCAGAATACCTGCCTGTCTCTCGGAAAAGTCGCAGCAGACCGCGATTTTCTCACCGTTTGTCTTGTCCGTAAGGGTCGCCTTACCGCTTGTAAGCGCATCGAAGAGTCCCGATATTTCGAGTTTATCACCTTGATTCAGCTTTTCGTAGTCGTCGGGATTTTCAAACACGAGCGGAACTATTCCCGCATTTATAAGGTTTGCGGCGTGTATTCTCGCAAAGCTCTTTGCGACGACGGCTCTGACACCGAGGTAAAGCGGAACAAGTGCCGCGTGTTCACGCGACGAACCCTGACCGTAGT
Source organism: uncultured Eubacteriales bacterium (assembly GCA_934385225.1). Lineage (GTDB taxonomy): Bacteria > Bacillota > Clostridia > Oscillospirales > CAG-272 > SIG710. Next base: position 1,544 of record CAKRPQ010000021.1, on the reverse strand, counting down.
TCGATCCGCCGACGATAATGCTCTTTCCCGCTTCCTTTGCTCTTTCGGGGAAAGTTTCGTCGCATACAGAGAAACAGAACTTTGAAAGATACGGAATATTTGAGCGGAACGGAAGGATTTTCGAGCCTGCGGGCATGATATGGTCGGTCGTGATATTATCGCCGACTTTAAGCGTAAGAGGTGCGGATATTGTATCCGAGAGAGGGATAAATTCGGGCAGCGGTTTTATATTCGGACCTCGGCGAACCTCGATTTTATCCGCGGTTTCAGCGGGTTCAGGCATAATGACCGCACTGTCGTTGACCTTGAATTTTTCGGGCATCTCTATTTCGGGGTAATCACCGAGAGTTCTCGGATCGGTAATATATCCCGTAAGTGCGGAAACCGCCGCAAGTTCGGGAGAAACGAGGTAAACGCCTGCGTCTCTCGTACCGCTTCTGCCCTCAAAGTTACGGTTGAAAGTCCTTAGCGAAACGCCGCCCGAATTCGGCGAAAAACCCATTCCTATACACGGACCGCACGCACATTCAAGCACTCTCGCACCCGATTCGATTATATCGGTAAGCGCGCCGCAGTCGGCAAGCATCGAAAGCACCTGCCTTGATCCGGGCGAAACCGAAAGGCTCACGCTGTCGGCAATCTTCTTGCCTTTAAGTATTTTCGCAACGCGGAGCATATCGCGAAGCGAGGAGTTCGTGCATGAGCCGATACAGACCTGATCGACTTTTACGCCCGAAAACTCGGTCGCTTTTTTTATGTTATCTGGGCTTGACGGGCAGGCGAGAAGCGGTTCAAGCTCGGACAGGTTGATGTTTATTTCCTTATCATAAACAGCGTCGGAGTCTGCCGAGAGCGGAACATAGGCGTCTCCGCGTCCCTGCGCTTCAAGAAATGCCTTTGTGACCTCATCGGACGGGAATATCGACGTCGTTGCGCCGAGTTCCGTGCCCATATTTGTTATCGTCGCTCTTTCGGGAACGGAAAGCGTTTTTATTCCCTCTCCGCACCATTCGATTATATATCCGACACCGCCTTTTACCGAGAGAAGACGGAGAATTTCAAGCGAAACGTCCTTTGCCGTGACGAACGGACGAAGTTTGCCCGTGAGATTTACTCTTATCATCTTCGGCATAACGATATTGTAAGCACCGCCGCCCATTGCAACAGCTACGTCAAGACCGCCCGCGCCCATTGCGAGCATTCCGATTCCGCCGCCCGTCGGCGTATGGCTGTCCGAACCGATAAGCGTTTTACCGGGGATTCCGAAACGTTCGAGATGAACCTGATGGCATATGCCGTTTCCGGGACGCGAAAATCTGATACCGTGCTTCTTCGCGACAGACTGTATATAGAGGTGGTCATCGGGGTTTTCAAATCCCGTTTGAAGTGTATTATGGTCAATGTACGCAACCGAAAGCTCGGTTTTTACGCGCGGAACGCCGATAGCCTCAAATTCGAGGTATGCCATCGTTCCCGTTGCGTCCTGCGTAAGCGTCTGATCTATGCGGAGAGCTATTTCCTTGCCCGGGATCATTTCGCCGCCG
>CAKRPQ010000020.1 GCA_934385225.1 uncultured Eubacteriales bacterium | reverse complement strand
CCGTAGGCTTGCCGAAATCGAGGCAGACGCGCTCCACAGCCGTAAGAATGACGAGCGTGTCGGCGTCCGTAAGCTCCGCGAGCTTTTCGGACGCGAGATCCTTGTCAACGACTGCTGCCGCGCCTCTGTATCCGCCGTTTTTGTCGCTGTCCGTGACGGGAATACCGCCTCCGCCGCCCGCGATGACGGCAAAACCGTTTTCGAGGAGAGTCAGAACGGCGTCCTTCTGTACTATTCCGACAGGCAAGGGCGACGCAACGACGCGCCTGTATCCGCGTCCCGCGTCCTCCTTAAAGACGGCGCGCGCGTCATCTGCCATAAACCTGTCCGCCTGCTCTTTCGTGTAGAACGCGCCGATAGGCTTTGTCGGAAAAGAGAACGCGGGATCGCTTCCGTCAACGACGGTTTCCGTAACGACGGTCGCGACGGGAATGTTAAGTCCTCTGTGCGAAAGCTCGGCACGGAGCGCACATTCGAGGTGAAAACCGATATATCCCTCGCTCATCGCCGTACATTCGGCGAGAGGCATGGGAGGAATCTTCTCGTTCCGCTCCGAGCTCTCGGAAAAGGCAAGATTTATTATGCCGACCTGCGGACCGTTTCCGTGACTTATGACGACCTGCGTACCGCTTTCGATAATGTCGCAGAGGGCTTTTGACGCCTGTTTTACCTTTTCGAGCTGCTCTCCCGGCGTGTTTCCGAGCGCGTTGCCGCCGAGCGCGATCACGGCTCTTTTGCTTTTGAATGTTTCGCTCATCTCGGCACCTGCTGCGTTATGCAGTGAATGTTTCCGCCGCCGAGCAGAATTTCGCGCGCGTAGATTCCGACGACCTTTCTTTCGGGAAACGCTTCTTCAAGCGTTTTCTTTGCTTTCTCGTCGTTATCGTCGCCGAAGCACGGGTAGACGACGCCGCCGTTGCAGATATAAAAGTTCGCGTAGGAGGCGGCGAGCCTGTCGCCCTCGTTTCTCGGCAGAGTGCCGTCCACGGCGTCAACGCCCTCGCTCTCCTCCGCCGTTATAAGGACGGGTTTCGGGAGCATAAGACGGCGAACCTTTATTTTTCTGCCTTTTGCGTCTGTCTCGTGTTCGAGGATTTCAAGGTTTTCGGCGGAAATTTCATATTGGGGATCGGATTTGTCCTCCGTGAAGGCAAGTACAGCTTCACCGGGGCGTGTGAACGAAAAAATGTTGTCGACGTGACCGTTCGTCTCGTCGAGATAGATGCCTCTTTTAAGCCAGATGACCTTTTCCGCGCCGAGATATTCGCAGAGGACGTTCGTTATTTCCTCTTTTGTCATGTGCGGGTTTCTGCCTTCGCTCAGGAGACATTCCTCCGTTACGACGACTGTCCCCTCGCCGTCCGAATGGATAGAACCGCCTTCGAGAACGAAGCCGTCCGTGCGGTATCTGTCCGCGCCTTCAAGCTCGCAGACCTTTTCGGCGACCTCGTCGTCCTTGTCCCAGGGGAAGTAAAGCCCGTCGACAAGCCCGCCCCACGAGTTGAAAGTCCAGTCGACGCCGCGTATCTCGCTGCCGTTTGTGACAAAAGTCGGACCGCAGTCGCGCACCCAGGAGTCGTTGTTTGACATTTCGATAACGCGTATATTTTCGGCGAGCATATGGCGCGCGTTCTTGTACTGATCCTCGTTTACGAGAACGGTCACAGGCTCAAATTCCGCAATGGCGCTTGCCACCTCCGAAAAGACTTTTTGCGCGGGCTTGCCGCCGAGACGCCAGTTGTCGGGGCGTTCCGGCCAGATGATATAAGTCCCTCTGTGTTCTTCAAATTCGCCCGGCATTCTGAAACCGTCTGCCTTTGGGGTTGATTTCGTTATCTTAATTTCTTTTGTTTCCTTTCGTTTTTGCTTTTTGCACCCGCCGCGATTATCTCGCCGATAACGACGGCGACAAGCGTGCCGATGAGGATCGGCAGTTTTTCACCGAGCTCCTCCGATGTGGAGTTCAGGGGAATTATGCTGAATATTACGGATATTATCAGAAGAATCATCGGCAGATAGGTGATAAGTCCGAGCAGAAAGCCCTTTCCTCCGACTCTGAACGGGCGCTCTATATCGGGATCTTTTTTTCGCAGGCGCAGGAACGCGGGGAACATGAGAATATACGACATCAAAAGCGTTACCATGTTAAGCGCGAAGAAGCTCCAAAAGATATCCTCGCTCGGAATGAGCGGTGCGATAAGAACGATAATGCTCGCGATAATGCCGTTCGCCATTTCCGCGCCGAACGGACGGCCGTTTTTGTCCTCTTTGCCGAGGAACGCGGGCAGACCGCCCTCGTCAGAGGCATATTTTGCAACAGAGTTTACGCCAAACGCCCAGGAGAGCAGGTTAGAGGCGAGCGTGTAGAGGAAGAGAATGCCGTATATCGCAATTACCCACTTGTTTTTCGCGCCGACAAGGAGCGTTATGCTATCGATTATGCCGCTCGACGCCGAAAGTTCCTCTTTCGGGACTGCAACGCCGATTCCGAACGCGGCGAGCAGGTAGAAAACGGCGATTATCACGCCGCCGAGGATTATCGCGCGCGGAATTTCCTTTTCGGGCTTTTTCATTTGTGACGCAAAGGTCGTGACGACCTCAAAACCGAGGAAGTTGAATATGACGACGGAGATGTTCGAAAGACCGCGAGCGTCAAAGGACGGAACAAACGTTGACGGCGAAAAATCGTTCGCGCCTCCCTCACGCACGAGGTGATATATGCCGAGAACGCCGACGGAAAGCATAATAAACGCCTTTATTACGGCGGCAAGGTTCAGTATCCACTTGCTGTCCGCGATGTTCGTGCCGCTCATAAGCGTCACCGTCCAGATGAATATAAGCTGCACGGGCAGACTTATATAGACGGGAATCGTCTTTCCCGTTATCTGCGCGATAACGTCGGTGAAAAGGACGGCGACAGAGCCGACCCAGAGAGGGAAGTTGATATAATAGTACCAGGCTACGCGGCTGCCCCATTTGTCGCCGTATGCGCGGCGAACCCAGTCGTATATGCCGCCGTCGCCCGTGTAGGTTGTTCCGAGTTCCGCGGAGATAAGCCCGTAAGGGAGAAAGAAGCCGATAAGGAGGAATATCCACCAGAAGAACTGCGAATTTCCGATTGCGGCGGCGGGTGCAGACGATTCTACTACAAGAACGATGCAGACGGCCGCGAGAACGGCGTCAAACAGCCTGAATTTTTTTACTTTTTCGCTCAAACGACGTCACCTCGGTCAGAAAATTTTGAAAAGCTCTTCCGCAAGAGCGGATTTTGCCGCTTCGATCTTCATATTTTCGCAAATTCTGTCGCGCAGAAGGTAAACGAGAATACCGCGCATTGCCGTAAGACGGTTGCCCGCTTCGTCAAAGGCGACGGAGTAGGGCGCGTCGAGAACTTCGTCAAGCACTTCTTCGCCGCGGCTCGCAGGCAGACAGTGCATAAATTTCGCGTGCGGAGCGGCTTTCTTCATCATGCGGTCGCTGACCTGATATTTCGGCATAAAAATCGAAAGTCTTTCCTCGCGCGAAAGCTCGGCGTTGTAAAGACCGTACCAGACGTCGGTGTAGACGAAATCCGCGCCCGAAAGAGCCTCGTCCTCGTCCTCGGTGACGGTGACGCTGCCGCCCGATAAAGCGCAGTTGCGTCTGCCTGTTTCCTGCATTTCGGCTGAGAGCTGTTTTTCCTTCGGACCGAAGTGGACGAACTTCATTCCGAGCTTTGTCGTGAGCATCATTTCGGAGGCGCACACCTGCGTTGCGTCACCGACGAAAACGAACTTGCAGTCTTCTATCTTCTTGCCCTCGGGGAGATTTTCCACCATCGTTATCGCGTCGCCTATCTCCTGCGTCGGGTGGTTGTAGTCGGACATGCCGTTTATTACGGGTACTGTCGCAAGGCGCGCAAGATCCGCTACGGTTTTGTGTGCGTCGACGCGAGCCATGATGACGTCAACGAGCCTTGAAAGCACTCTTGCGGTGTCCTCCATCGTTTCGTGACCGCCGAGCTGGATCTGTCCGGGTGCGAGATACTGCGCGTGACCGCCGAGCTGTTCCATTGCCGTCTCAAACGAAACTCTTGTGCGGGTGGAGCTTTGCTCAAAGATCATTCCGAGGGTCATGCCGTGGAGAAGCGGCGGATAGTAGCCGTTCTTTATGCATTTTTTTAATGTGATGCTGAGATTTATCATGTCAAGAAGTTCTTTTTTGGTAAAGTCCTCGGTTGTAATTAAATTTTTCGGTGCCATAATTTTTGCCTTTCCGTAGTATAAAGTTTTGATTTGTTTTTCACTCCGCCGTTTCCATTGCGGCGGCGGCTTCTCTGCGCCTCCACGAGGCGTAGAGGATGATGTCGTCCTTTGCGACGTTTTTCTCAAAGTCGTATTTTATGCCGCCTGCGGGAGAAGTGCACCAGCCTTCAAAGATATATCCGTCGCGCGTCGGTTCTGTCGGCGCGCTCAGATGCTCGCCGTAGCGGACGTGTTCCTCCGAGAGACGCGTGTCTCCCGATTTGTAGGTGACGGTAAAGCCCGTCATGCTCGCGCCGATAACGAGCAGGAGCATGAGCGCAAGTCCCGCAAAAATGCTTGCCGTCAGGACTTTTTCGGATATTTTTACACCGTCGTATATTGTTTTTTTCATTTGTTCAATCACTTTCTGACGAGATATTTGCGCATATCAATGGCGCAGGCAATGAGGATTATCAAACCCTTTATTATATATTGCATATTCGAGTCGATAGAGAGAAACGTAAGTCCGACAAAGATGAGGCGGAGCAGTACAACGCCCATAATAACGCCTCTTATCTTGCCGATACCTCCGACGAACGAAACGCCGCCGATAACGCACGCCGCGATAGCGTCAAGTTCGTAGTTAAGACCCGTCGCCGCCGAGTTTGAGCTGATTCGCGCCGCTTCGATAAAGCCCGTTACGCCGTACATTATGCCCGCGAGCGTAAAGACGAGAATGATAACGCGCTTCACGTTTACGCCCGAAACGTTGGCGGCGTCGGGGTTGGAGCCGACGGCGAACATATCCTTGCCGAATGCGGTTTTGTTCCAGACGAACCACATAATGACTGTGATGATGAGGGCATACCAGACGTAGTTCGGTATCGGTGTTCTGCCGAGCGAGATGAAGCTGCCCTTTATAAAGTTCGTGTATGAGTCGGAGAGCCCCGAAATCGACTGACCGTTGTTTCCGCCTGTCATAAGGTACATAAGGAGCGTTCCGTAGACGATAAGCTGTGTCGAGAGGGTCACGATGAACGGATGCAGATTGAAATTCGCGGTGCAGAAACCGTTGATAAGCCCGACGACGGCTCCTATCGCGAGCGCGATAAGGAGAACGACGGGTATGGGGAGCGTGTCAAGCGACGGGAACATTTTGCTCGGATAACCGCTCGCCTGCAAAAGGGACGCGGAGACGCACGCGACAAGACCGACGATTCGTCCCGCCGAGAGGTCCGTACCCGTTAAGATTATCGCGCCCGCTATGCCGAGAGCGATAGGGAGGTTCGCCGCCGAGAGCGAAATGATGTTCACGACGGACGGCCCCGACAGAAACGAGCTGTTTATAAGCTGTATTATGACCACCGCCGCGATGAGAAATACATAGAGGGAATTGTTTATAATAAGCTCGCTTATATAATTTTTCCGCTCTTTTTTGTCCATTTCTTTGAGTTTTTTAATAATCGGAACAGTCATATTTAATTCCTTTCACGCGTTCTTTGCGGCGAGAGCCATTATTTCTTCCTGCGACGTGTCGGAGGCGTCAAGAACGCCCGTCATTATCCCGCCCGACATTACGCATATGCGGTCGCAGACACCGAGAAGTTCGGGAAGCTCGCCCGAAACCATAATGACGGCTTTGCCCTCCCTCGCGAGGTCTGTTATGAGCCGGTAAATTTCGTATTTTGCGCCGACGTCGATGCCGCGCGTCGGCTCGTCGAGCATAAGAATGTCGGGAGAGGTCAGAAGCCAGCGGCCGAGAATGATTTTTTGCTGATTTCCGCCCGACAGGGTGCGTATCTGCGTTTTTTGCGACGGCGTTTTTATCTTCATTGCCTTTATCATCTCGTCTGTGTCGCGCCTGCGCTCTTTGTCGGAGAGGAAAAGTCCGCCTTTCATATATTTTTTAAGTGACGAAACAGTCGTGTTCTCGCAGATGTTCAGAATACCGAAAATTCCCGTCGCGCGCCGCTCCTCGGTAAGCAGAGCAAAGCCGTTTTTGATTGCCTCGCGTGGATTTCGGTTTTTTATTTCGCGTCCGCGGAGAATGAGCCTGCCGCCGCTTCTCGTCGCGACGCCGAAAATGTTTTCGAGAACTTCGGTTCTGCCCGCGCCCGCAAGCCCCGCAATGCCGAGTATTTCGCCCGCGCGTACGTCAAACGAAACGTCCCGCAAATGCGAGTATTTTGCGCTAAGGCCGCGCACGCTGAAAATGATGTCGCCGGGGACGTTCGTTTTCGGCGGAAAACGGTTCGATAATTCTCTGCCGACCATCAGACGAATGATGGAATCCATCGTCATTTCGGACGCGGGAGAGGTTTTTACGAGCGTTCCGTCGCGCATGACGGTTATTTCGTCGGAAATGCGCAGTATCTCCTCCATTTTGTGGGAGATATAGATTATCCCGCACCCGCGCGAGCGGAGCATTTCTATGATTTTGAAGAGATGTTCGACTTCCTGCTCGGTAAGGGACGAGGTCGGCTCGTCAAGGACTATTACTTTCGCGTCGTAGGAGACCGCTTTTGCGATCTCCGCCATCTGGCGCTTCGCGACGGAAAGACGGCTCATCGTCATTTTCGGGTCAATATCTATACCGAGTTCGGCGAAAATGCGCTTTGTGTCGCTCTGCATTTTTTTGTCGGAGACGAATATGCCGAATTTTTTGGGGTATCTTCCGAGCCAGAGGTTGTCGGCGACGCTCCGTTTCAGAGCCTGATTAAGCTCCTGATGAACCATCGCGACGCCCGCTTCGAGCGCTTCCTTCGAGTTTTTGAAGTTTACCTCTTTTCCGTCAAGAAAAATTTCCCCCGCGTCCTTTGAATAAATGCCGAAAAGGCATTTCATAAGCGTCGATTTTCCCGCGCCGTTTTCGCCCATAAGAGCGTGAACGGTGCCTTTTTTTACGCGGAGAGATACGCCGTCGAGAGCCTTTACACCCGGAAATTCCTTGCAGATGCCTTTCATTTCGAGTAGAATTTCTTCGGACATAAATTCACCTCTTATCCGAGATACTTTGAATAGGGAATCCTGATTTTCGCAACGTCCTCGTCGATGTTAAGATCGTCTGTGTCTGCCATTAAGTCCTTGCCCTCCGTCACGTTCGAGGCGAGCTTTGCGATGGCGGAAGCCATACCGTCCGCGTCCTGCTTTATCGTTCCCGCCATATTTCCGCTCTTTATGAGGTTTATCGCGGCGGCTGTCGCGTCAACGCCGAAAACGGGAATGCTCTTTCCGCTGCCGTTGTTGTATCCCGCGCCCGAAAGTGCGGATACGGCGCCCTCTGCCATGCCGTCGTTGTTGCAGATGACAAGCTCTATCATGTTGTTCGACGCCTCGTTGTAAGAGGTGAGCGCCGTCACCATATATTCGTTTGCCGCCGCAGCTGACCACTGCCCGTTCTTGTCGACAAGATAGCCGTTTACGTTGCTCGCGTCGTAGAATCTGAGCGCGGGCTTGCCCGCCTCGGCAAGCATTTTGTCCGCCTCTTCGACGCTGTATTTCGTGCGGTAGATTGCCTCGTTGTTGCCTTCTTCGCCCTTGAAGAGGATATAGGAGATCTCGCCGTCTCCGTTGAGATCGATTTCGTCGTAGTGAGAGAGGACATATTCGCCTATCATTTCACCCTGCATTATGCCCGCTTCCTCCGCTTTCGTGCCGACAAAAGCACATTTGTCGTATGAGGAGATCACCGCGTCGGATACTTCACGGTTGAAGAAAATGACGGGAATGCCCGCGTTCTTCGCAAGGCTGACGATACCTTTCGATGCGTCGTCCGAGCCTGTGTTCACGATGTTGACGACGATGAGCTTTGCGCCCTTCGTTATCGCCGTCTGAATCTGTTCTGTCTGCGTCGTCTGGTTTCCGCCGCCGTCGTAGTCCTGGTAGGTTATACCCGCCTCGGTCAGATTTTTGTCAAGAGCCGAACGCACGCCCGAAATGTAGGTGTCGCTGTAAGTGTAGTAGAAGACGTGTACCGCCGCAGTGCCGTTTTTTTCGCCGCCGCACGATACAAGCGCGGTAAGGGAGAAAACGAGAATGAGTACGCTTAAAAACAAAGACAACTTTTTCATTTTGTTTATCCTTTCGGTTTTGTAGAATGATGCGGCAATGCCGCAGGTCAGTATAAATATCAGTCAAAATCGGAAATTTTATTCATTCAGTCACGACATTTTGTGCTGCCGCATATAATGCAATGTGAAAAAGGAGGCAAAATATGGCAGTAAAAATTTATATCGACCAGGGGCATAACCCCGTAAATCCGAACGCGGGCGCGGAGGGAGGCGGCTACCGCGAGCAGGACATCGTTTACGAAATAGGCGTGCGCCTCGCCGCTATATTGCGCGAAAACGGCTACGAAACAAAGCTCTCGCGGCCGCAAAGGACAACGCAGCTCGGCACTTCAACCGCGACGTCGCTCGCGGCACGCGTAAACGAGGCAAACGCATGGGGTGCGGACTATTTTATCAGTCTGCACACAAATTCGTCTGTAAACCCGCAGGCGGGCGGCACGGAAATTCTCGTTTACAGCCTGACCTCGCCCGCCTATCCGCTCGCGGAGTCGATACTTGAACAGTTGACCCTATCGACGGGCTTCCGTTCGCGCGGAGTTGTGCCGCGTCCCGGGCTTTACGTTCTCAAAAAGACGCAGATGCCCGCGCTTCTCGTCGAACTCGGCTTTATTTCAAACCCCGAAGAGGCTGATCTTATGGCAAATTCACCCGAACTTTTCGCGCGCGGAATAGCGAACGGAATCTTCGACTATTTTAACCGTTCCGAGGACACATATGCCGAGGTTTCGGCGGAGGTGCAGGCAATGGAGATGCGGGAAACGGAGAATCCGAGGAGTGAGGAGACGCCGAGCACACCGAATATGCCCGAAAAAAGCGGTTCGGGCGCGGAAAGACCGAATTCGCCCGAATTTAGCGAAAACGGCGAAAGCGCGGAAAACAGCGTTTTTGGTGTAGAAAACGCGGAAGTCCCGCGGGACAATCCGCCCGCCGTAAGCGAGGAAAAAGAGGATTACGACGGCACATACGACGAATTTATCGCCGAGAACAACAAAACGGGAATGCTTAAAATACAGGCGTACCGCGGGAATCAGTCCATACCCGAAGCGGGAGTTGTCGTGCGGATAAGCAAGGATATAGGCGACGGCGACTACATATTCTTTGAGGGAATGACCGACGGCAGTGGCATAATAGAGAGTATAGTTCTGCCCGCGCCGCCGAGAGACACCACGCTTGAATACGGCAGACCCGACAAGACGGCGGTATATGTGCTTGAAGCGGAGAAGAAAGGATTTATTTCGATAAGGCGCGACGTCGAGATATTCGAGGGTGTAAAGACGATACAGCCGCTGAGAATGAACCTTGCGGGAGGGAACGAAGTATGGCAGTCGTAAAGATACCCGATTATGTGACGGTACACCTCGGCGACCCGAATGACGCGAGCGCGCCGAACGTCCGCGTTTCGTTTGCGGACTATATAAAAAACGTTGCGTCGAGCGAGATATACCCGACCTGGCCCGAATCCGCGATAAGGGCGAATATTTACGCGCAGATTTCATTTGCTCTCAACCGAATTTTCACCGAATATTACCGCTCGCGCGGCTACGATTTTGATATAACGAATTCGACGCGCTACGACCAGTCGTTCGTCTACGGCAGGGACATTTTCGGCAACATTTCCGAGATAGTCGATAATATTTTCAATAATTACGTTGTAAGACAGGGATTTGTCGAGCCGTTGTTTGCGCAGTATTGTAACGGCACAACGGTTACCTGTAACGGTCTTTCGCAATGGGGAACGGTTGCACTTGCACGGGAGGGACTGACGCCTTACGAGATATTGCAATACTACTACGGCGACGATATAAATATCGTCTATAACGCGCCGACGGGGACGCTTCTTCCGTCATATCCGGGCAGACCGCTCTCGCTCGGATCGGGCGACGAGGAAGTGCGTATAATCAAGCGCCAGCTGAACCGAATAGGGCAGAGTTACCCGTCCGTCTCGCCACGGCTTGACGACACCGCCGTTTTCGACAGAGCAACCGAGGAGGCGGTGAAGAATTTTCAGACCACATTTAACCTCACGCCCGACGGAATTGTCGGAAAGGCGACGTGGTATAAGATAAAATCAATCTATAATGCGGTGAAACGCCTTTCCGAGATACAGAGCGAGGGACTGCGCGAGGAGGAGATCGAGAGGGTGTATTCGACGGCGTTCGGACTCGGCGATACGGGCGAAAACGTGCGCGTCGTGCAGTATTATCTTGACGTTCTCGCGTATTTTGACAATGAACTTCCGCTTGTGCCGATAGACGGCATCTTCGGCGAGCGGACGCGGGACGCCGTTATCGCCTTTCAGAACGAGGAGGGGCTTCTGCCCGACGGCATCGTCGGCAGAGATACATGGAACGCGATAAATTACCGCTATTTCGAGGTGATAAATTCTCTGCCCGCGGGGGGCGAAGCGTCGGAGGAGATATACGGCGGCAGATTTCTCTCGGAGGGCGTTACGGGTGAGGACGTCCGCCGACTTCAAACGCTCATAAACGAGGCGTCGGACAGATATTCGTTCGTTCCGAGAGTGACCGTGGACGGCGTGTACGGACCAGCGACGGCAAACGCGATAAGGGCGATACAGCGGAACGCGGGCGCGCCCGTCACGGGTGTTACGGGACCTCTCACATGGCTTGAAGTCGTGCGCCTCGCAAGGGGCGAATACACCTTTCCCGCACAGTGAGGATAAAAATTGAAAAAAGGTATTTACAAATCGGGAAAAATAGGGTAAAATATATACTGAATAAGAATGTGACGGAGGAAAAGGAATGGAAAAACCGAAATATAAACGCGTCCTGCTTAAACTTTCGGGCGAGGCACTCGCAAAGAACGCGGACGGAATATTAAATCACGAATTTCTCGGCGAGGTTGCCGATGTAATAAAGGAATGTCACGATGACGGGATAGAGATCGGCGTCATAGTCGGCGCGGGAAACATCTGGCGCGGCAGACAGGGAACGGATATGGACAGAGTTACGGCAGACCATATGGGAATGCTCGCGACGACGATAAATTCGCTTGCTCTGCGCGACGCTTTCGAGCGTAAAGGACTTCGCGCCCGCGTTATGACGGCGGTTGAAATGAAAGCGTTCGCCGACCCTTATACAGCAAGGGATGCGAAAAAACACCTTTCGGACGGCGAGATAGTCATTTTCGGCGGCGGACTCGGCGCACCGTTCTTCTCGACGGATACGGCGGCTGTACTGCGCGCGGCGGAGATCGAAGCGGATATAATTCTTATGGCAAAGAACATCGACGGCATTTACAGTGCCGACCCGAAGAAAGACCCGACGGCAAAACGCTACGACGAAATTACATATAAGGAAATTCTCGAAAAGGAACTGAAAGCTCTCGATATGACGGCGACTACGTTCTGTATGGAGAACGATATAAAACTCTATGCCTTTGCGCTTTCCGACCCGAAGAACATTCACAGAGTAATAATGGGCGAAAAGATAGGCACGGTCATTCACAGATAAAACGAAAGGAATTTAAGTTATGAAAATCAACGTTAAAGATGTAGAAGCAAAAATGCAGAAATCGATCGACTCTCTCGAAACGAACCTCTCCACGATAAGAGCGAGCCGCGCAAACGCGAGAGTTCTCGACAGAGTTTCTTTCGAATATTACGGCGCGCCCACACCGCTCTCGACAATGGCCGATATCCGCGTTGCCGACGCGAGAACGCTTACGGTAAAGCCGTATGACGCATCGACCCTCAAAGCGATGGAGAAGGCAATTCTCGCCTCCGACGTCGGAATCACACCGTCGAACGACGGCGTCGTGATAAGGCTCGTTTTCCCGCAGCTCACCGAGGAGCGCAGAAAGGACATCACAAAGCAGGTGCAGAAGATGGGCGAGGAGGCAAAGGTTGCCATTCGTAACATCAGACGCGAGGAGAACGACACCTGCAAGAATATGAAGAAAGACGGCGAGATGACGGAGGACGAACAGAAGGCGTCCGAAAAGATAATCCAGGACGCAACGGATAAGTTCACAAAGACTGTTGATACCATTGTCGCAAACAAAGAAAAAGAGATAATGGAGATCTGATAAAACCGAGGCAGAACGGGGGAGATGAGCTTCGCCGTTCTGCTTTTGTGTTTTGAAACGGAGTTTTTATGGGAAACAAAAAAGAAACCGTGAGAGCGGACGAGCGTCTTCGCCATATAGCGTTCATTATGGACGGCAACGGCAGATGGGCGACGAAGCGAATGCTCCCGCGAGCCGTCGGACATAAGAGCGGCGCGGAGAATTTCAGACGCATCGTCAATTACTGCGGCGATATAGGGATAAAAGTCGTCACCGTCTACGCCTTTTCGACCGAGAACTGGGGCAGACCGCGCGATGAGGTGGAATCGCTTATGCGCCTGCTCTCCGACTACCTTGATACCTGCGTCCGCGAAATGGAAATACATAAGGTGCGCTATAAATTCATAGGCGATACGAGCGTTTTTTCGCCCGAAATAAAGGCGAAAATGCAGAACGTCGAAAAGCTGTCGGCGGGATATGAACTGCTCCTTAACGTCGGACTCAATTACGGCTCGCGCGCGGAAATAACGCACGCATTTAACATTCTCGCCGAAAAGGGTATGAAAAATATCACCGAGGACGATATTTCGTCCGCGCTTTATACCGCGGGGTGTCCCGACCCCGACCTTATCGTACGCACGGGCGGCGATATAAGACTTTCAAATTTCCTGCTCTGGCAGGCGGAATATTCGGAGCTTTATTTTACCGACATTCTCTGGCCCGATCTCACGTTTTCGGACGTCGATAATATTGTTCTCGAATTTTATAAAAGAAAAAGAAGATACGGAAAGGTTTGATCTTATATGAGAACGAGAATCATTACCGCGCTTGTCGGTATAACATTGATGATACCCGTTTTTTGGTACTCGGATACCTATCTGCTCCCGACCGCGATGGCTCTTCTCTGCGTTGTCGGCAACTTTGAGCTTATGCGCTGTATCGGAGTGCATAAAAAATACGCGCTTGCCGTGCCGCAGTATGTTATAGCGGCGGCAATGCCGTTTCTTATGCGCCTCGGCGGAACATCGACCGACTATTTTGAGGCGGCGGTGTTCATACACGTCGCGCTTATGTGCTATATGCTCGCGCTTGCCGTATTTTCGCACGGCAAGATGCGCGTAGAGCAGGCGGCGATGACTTTCGCGATATGCCTCTATATAAATATGGGCTTCGGCTCTGTCGTGCTCCTGCGCGATTTTGAGGATAAGGGCGTTTATATCTTCCTGCTCGTCTTTATCGGCGCGTGGATAAGCGATATTTTCGCGTATTTCTGCGGTATGGCTTTCGGCAAGCATAAGCTCATTCCCGACGTGTCTCCGAAGAAAACTGTCGAGGGAAGCGTCGGTGCTGTCGTTTTCACGGCACTTGCGTTCGTCCTCTACGGCGTTATCATATCGCATAGCTTTGACGTAAGACTTAACGCCGCCGCGCTCGGCGTTTTCGGTGCGATAATGTCCGTCGTCTCGCAGATAGGCGACCTTTCCGCGTCGCTCATAAAGCGCGAATACGGTATAAAGGATTACGGCGCGTGCTTCCCCGGCCACGGCGGCGTTCTCGACCGCTTCGACTCGGTGCTTGCCGTCTCGTCCGTTCTTATGGCACTCGTATATTCGCTTGAAATAGTGTAAAATAATTAAAGGTGAAATGAAAAAAGAAAATAAGTCGGTTATAATTCTCGGCTCGACGGGATCTGTCGGCAGACAGGCGGAGGACGTTGCGCTTAAAGAGAACATTAAGGTCGAAGCCGTCAGTGCCTGCAAAAACGTCGGCGCGATTGAAGCGCAGGTGAGACTTTTCGGCTGCCGCGCGTGCGCGATGTCGGACGAGGGCGCTGCGCGCGAGCTTAAAACACGCCTTGCGGACACGAGCGCAAAGGTCTATTCGGGTGCGGACGGAATACGCGAGATGATACTCGAAACCGAGGCGGACTCGGCGGTGAATTCCATTATCGGCGAGGCGGGACTTGACGCTACGCTCGCCGTGCTTGAAAGCGGAAAACGCCTTGCGCTTGCGAATAAGGAGTCGCTTGTCGTCGCGGGCGAAATCGTCATGAATCTCGCGCGTGAAAAGGGTGCGACGGTCTATCCCGTTGACAGCGAACATTGCGCAATTTTTCAGTGCCTTTCGGCGGGCAGACGCGAGGACGTTAAAAAACTGATTTTGACGGCGTCGGGCGGTCCTTTCTACGGAAAGAAGCGCGACGAGCTTTGCTCGGTGCGCGTCCTCGACGCGCTTGCGCACCCGACGTGGAGCATGGGCGCTAAAATAACCGTAGACAGCGCAACGCTTATGAATAAAGGCTTCGAGGTTATCGAGGCAGCGCACCTTTTCGGCGTCGGTGCGGATAAGATAGATGTCGTCGTCCAGCGCGAGAGTATAATTCATTCGATGGTCGAATATATTGATAACAGCATTATCGCGCAGATGAGCATTCCCGATATGCGCCTTTGCGTGCAGTATGCGCTCGGCGCTCCTGTTCGCGGCGAAGCCGTCATAAACGAGCTTGATTTCGAAAAACTCGGCAGTATCACGTTCGGCAGACCCGACACGGAGACATTTGTGCTTCTTCCGCTTGCCCTTAAAGCCCTTTCGCTCGGCGGTGCCGTTCCCGCGGTGCTGAATGCCGCAAACGAGGTGGCTGTTTCCGCTTTTCTTGACGGAAAAATCGGCTTCACCGATATTTTCGATATAGTCACGGAGACTGTGGAGAGCCTTCGCGCAAAGAAAGACATACATACCCTTGACGGTATAATCGCGTCCGACAGAGAGGCGCGGGAAGCCGCGGGGAAACTCATTTAAGTAGGTGGTTAAAATGGGATTTTGGTCGATACCGATAGCTGTTCTCATTTTCGGCTTTCTGATCTTCATACACGAGCTCGGGCATTTTCTCACCGCGCGTGCGTTCGGTGTCGCGATAAACGAATTTTCGGTCGGAATGGGACCGAAAATTTTTACAAAAGTCTCGAAAAAGAGCGGGATCGCGTATTCTCTCCGCGCACTTCCGATCGGCGGCTACGTCAGTATGGTAGGCGAGGACGAGGAGTCTGAAAACGAGAACGCTTTTTATAAAAAAGCCGCGTGGAAACGTATAATCATAACCGTCGCGGGCGCGGCGATGAATATAATCTTAGGCGTGATCCTTATGCTTGTGCTCGTTCTCGCGTCAAAGACGCTCTCGTCGAACGTCATTGCCGATTTTACAAGCGGTGCGCTCAGCTCCCGGTCGGGACTTATGGCGGACGACAGGGTCGTAATGGTCGGCAAAACGCCGGTTCATACGGGAAACGAGCTTGCCTACGAGGTTGCTTACAGGGGTGCGAAGCCCCTTAACCTGACCGTCATAAGAAACGGCGAAAAAACCGTCCTGCGCGATGTTGTTTTCGCAAGCGAAACAAACGACGGTCTTACAATGGGCGTTCCCGATTTCCGCGTCTATGCCGAGAGCAAAACGCTCGGAAATATTCTGAAACACACCTTTTTTCGTTCTCTTTCAACGGTCAAAATGATATGGGATTCGATAGCGGATCTTGTGCGCGGCAAATACGGCATCGAGGCGGTGTCGGGACCTGTCGGAACGACGACTGTAATCGGCGAGGTCGCGGCAAAGGGCGCAAGACAGCTCCTTTATCTCGTTGTCGTCATAACTATGAACCTCGGTGTGATGAACCTGCTTCCTTTTCCCGCGCTTGACGGCGGCAGACTGCTGTTTCTTCTCATCGAATGTGTCATACGCAGACCGATAAAGAAAGAGATAGAGGGATATATAAATTTTGCGGGACTTATCATTTTGTTCGGACTTATGATATTCGTGTCGGTAAAGGATATACTCGGATTGTTTAAGTGATTTAAGGCGGGTTTGCAAGCCCGCCTTTTCTTTTTCGCGAGAGGTTGACAAACATACCGTTTGCGTGATAAAATATAAGTAAATAAAAAATCGGCGGAGAAATGATATGTTTGAATTTGATTATAACAGCGAAAGAAAATTAAAGAGGGAAGTGCGCGTCGGGAACATAAAGTTAGGCGGCAAAAATAAAATATCCGTGCAGTCGATGACGAATACCGATACGCATAATTTCGACGCGACGTATTCGCAGATAAAACGCCTTTCGGACGCGGGCTGTGACATCGTGCGCATAACTGTTCCTGATATTTCCGCCGCGGAAACAGTCAGAAAGCTGAAAGAGAGCGATATTGACGTTCCGATTGTCGCCGACATACATTTTGATTACCGCATAGCGCTGAAATGCGCCGAATACGGCGTTGATAAAATAAGGATAAACCCCGGAAACATAGGCGATGAGGAGCGCATAAAAGCCACCGCCGACGCCTGCCGCACTCGCGGAATACCGATAAGAGTGGGCGTGAACAGCGGCTCGGTTGAAAAGCATCTGCTTGCGAAATACGGCAGACCGTCGCCCGAAGCGCTTTGCGAAAGCGCGCTTCTTGCCGTAAAGGCACTCGAAAAATACGATTTTTACGACACCGTCGTTTCGATAAAGGCGTCGAACGTCCCAGATATGATAAGAGCCAACCGACTTGTGTCGGAAAAATGCGATAATCCTCTGCATATCGGCGTCACCGAGGCTGGCAGCACCGAGGCGGGAACGATAAAGAACGCCGTCGGCATAGGCTCTCTTCTCTGCGACGGAATAGGGGACACTTTGCGCGTTTCGCTTACATCCGATCCCGTTTTCGAGGTTGCGGCGGCAAAGAAGATACTTTCCGCCGTCGGTATAAAAGGGCAGTGCGGAATGGATATAGTCAGCTGTCCGACCTGCGGAAGAACGAAGATAGACCTTATCGGTCTTTCGAAACGCTTTGAGGAAGCAGCGAGAGCGGAGGGACTGCTTGACCTGCCGATAAAGGTCGCGCTTATGGGGTGCGCCGTGAACGGTCCGGGCGAGGCGAAAGAAGCCGACATCGGAATCGCTGGCGGCGAGCATGAAGCCGTCCTGATATCGCACGGCGAGGTCATCGGCAAGATCCCCGAGGACAAGATCATCGAAACGCTCGTCTATTATATTAAAACACAAAAAGAAAGGTACCTTTGATGGCTGAAAAAACACTGACCGAGATCCTTAAAAGATACGAACCCGACGAGAGGAGCAGACGGCTTCTGCTTGAAGCCCGCGATATAACCGTAAGGGCGGATAAGAACGCAAAGCTGCTTGAAATTTCCGCGTCCTTTCCGCGGATAATAGAAAAGAACCGTCTCTACCGAATCGAAGAGGAGATCAGAACGGCTTATGCGCTCAGTTCCGTCAGACTTCTGCCGAAATACCCGCGTGAGCTTTTTACGTCCGATTATCTTCCCGAGGTGCTTGCGGAGACCGAGCGCGTCGGCATTGTCGCGCGCGGCTTTTTCGGCGATTACAAAAGCGAGATAAACGGAAAGGAGATTACTATAACCATTCCGTTCTCCGAGGACGGCGTTTCGTTTGTTTGCGACGCGAAAACGCCGACGGTTATCGAAAATATCATAAAAAGCGAGTTCGGTCTTTCTTATAAAGTGTCTCTCCGCCATTCGGAGGCAAAAAGCGGGACAAACAAGGTCGCCGAAAAGAGACTTGAAGCCTACGAAAAACGCTTCCGCGAGAGTGAAGCGCGATAGGCGTTACCGAGGGTGAGGACGGCGAAACGAAGATCGTCCGCCGCGTCGATACGCTTTATCCGAATATCGAAGCGAGGGTAGATGTGCGTGAGGACGGCACGATAAAGATAGGAAACAGGATTTTCGATATTTCCGAGCCTGAGGTCATCTGGGGAAGCGACGAAGGCTTTACGATAAACCCGATTTGCACCGCAAATATCAAAAGACCTGCGGCGGACGCGTGCATTGTCGGCGAGGTATTCTCATATAACGAGGACACCGCGCGTAATACACAGGATCACTACGACGTGATTTTCGGTGTTTTCGACGGCTATTCGTCGATAGATGTCTATCTCACCTATGTCGATGAGGACACGGCGAAAAAACTTAAAAAGACGTTCGGTATAGGCACAGCCGTCGCCGTTCACGGAAAGATAAACGTCGGCGCGGGACTGCCGTTTATGGGATATAAACAGAAGGACAACCCGTCACCCGATATGATAATGGAGCTTGTCGGCGCGGAGAAGATAAAACGCATTATGCGCACCGACGACGCGCCCGTAAAACGCGTTGAACTTCACCTGCATACGAATATGTCGACGATGGACGCAATAACTCCGTCCGCCGACGCCGTAAAGGCGGCGAAACGCTTCGGAATGCCCGCTGTCGCGATAACGGATCACGGAAACGTGCAGGGCTTTCCCGACGCAATGCTCTGTTCCGAGAAGATAGAGCAGAAAGTCATTTACGGTATGGAGGCATACTTCGTAAACGACTCAAAAGGCGGTCTCGGAACAAAGTACAGCGGAAAATTCACCGACGAGACGGTCGTTTTCGATATAGAAACGACGGGACTTTCCGCCGTTGCGTGCGGAATAACCGAGATAGGCGCGGTGAAGATAAAGGACGGCGCGGTCATAGATAAATTCAACACCTTTGTCAACCCCGAAAGACCGATACCCGAAAATATAACGGAACTGACGGGGATAACGGACGAGATGGTAAAGGACGCGCCGAGGGTCGGAGAGGCACTTGAAGAATTTTTTGCCTTTATCGGCGACGATCTGCTTATCGCGCATAACGCGGGCTTTGATACGGGCTTCATACGCCACTACGCGGCGGAATGCGGACTGCCGTTTGAAAATCCGTATGTCGATACAGTCGCAATATCGCGCTTCATCAACACCGACGTAAAGAACCATAAGCTCGATACGCTTGCCGAATACTACCAGCTCGGTGACTTCAACCACCACAGAGCCTGCGACGACGCGGAAATGCTCGCGAATATTTTCTTTGCAATGTGCGAAAAGATGAAGAAATTCGGCTGGGATAACTTCGGTGAGCTGAATAAGGAGATGACGGGCAACGCAGACCCGCTCACGCTTCCGACCTACCACCAGATAATACTTGTGAAGAACCTTGACGGACTTCATAACCTTTATAAACTCATTACGATGAGTTACCTTAACTATTTCAAGCGTAATCCGAGAATACCGAAAAGCGAGCTTGTAAAACTCCGCGACGGACTGATAATCGGCTCGGCGTGCGAGGCGGGCGAGCTTTTCCGCGCGATACTCGAAGGTGCGTCCGAGGACGATATTGCCGAGATAGTGCGCTTTTACGACTACCTTGAAATTCAGCCGATATGCAATAACCGCTTCCTTATCGCCGAGGGGCGCGTAAAGGACGACGAGGGACTGCGCGAGCTTAACAGGCGAATAGTGGAGCTTGGCGAAAGGTACGATAAACCCGTCTGCGCCACCTGCGACTCGCATTTCCTTAACGAGGAAGACGAGATAAGCCGTAAAATACTGCTCTCTACCCTGAAATTCAAGGACGCGGACAAGGACGTGGGACTGTACCTGCGCACGACGGAAGAAATGCTCGAAGAATTTTCGTATCTCGGCAAGGAAAAAGCGTATGAAGTCGTCGTGACAAATACGAACAAGATAGCGGATATGATCGAAGAGGTCAGACCTATCCCGAAAGGCTCTTTCACGCCGAAAATGGAGGGCGCGGAGGAGGAACTTCAAAATATGTGCTGGGAGCGCGCGAAGAGTATGTACGGCGATCCCGTCCCCGAACTTGTCGCCGCGAGACTCGAAAAGGAACTCACGTCCATTATAAAGCACGGCTTCGCGGTGCTTTACATAATCGCGCAGAGACTTGTGCATTTCAGCGAGGAACAGGGATACCTTGTCGGCTCGCGAGGCTCTGTCGGCTCGTCTTTTGTCGCGACGATGGCGGGCATTTCCGAGGTCAACCCGCTTCCGCCGCACTATTATTGCCCGAAATGTCAGTATTCGCAGTTCTTCACCGACGGTTCTGTCGGTTCGGGCTTTGACCTGCCCGACGCGAACTGCCCGAAGTGCGGCACGAAGATGAAAAACGACGGCCACGATATACCGTTCGAGACTTTTCTCGGCTTCTACGGCGATAAGTCGCCCGATATCGACCTTAACTTTTCGGGTGAGGTTCAGGGAAGAGTGCATAAATACACCGAGGAGCTTTTCGGCAAGGAGAACGTGTTCAGAGCGGGAACTCTCGGCACGCTCGCCGATAAGACCGCCTACGGATATATAGCGAAGTACCTTGAAGGCAAGGAAATGCGCCTCGGCAACGCCGAAATGAACCATATGATAAGTACCATCGTCGGCGTAAAGCGCACGACGGGTCAGCACCCCGGCGGAATAATTGTTGTTCCGCGGGAATATTCGGTCTACGACTTCACACCGATACAGCACCCAGCCGACGACCCCGACTCGAACATTTTCACGACGCACTACGCCTTTTCCTACCTGCACGACACCATTCTCAAACTTGACGAACTGGGACACGATGTTCCGACGAAATATAAGATGATAGAGCGTTTCAGCGGGACAAACGTAATGGACGTGCCGATGAACGACCCCGAGGTGTATAAGCTCTTTGAATCGACCGAGCCGCTCGGCGTAACGCCCGAGGATATCGGAAGTCAGATAGGAACGCTGGGACTGCCCGAATTCGGTACAAAATTCATTCAGCAGGTGCTTATCGACGCAAAGCCGAAGACGTTTGCGGATCTTTTGCAGATTTCGGGGCTTACGCACGGCACGAACGTCTGGCTCGGCAACGCGCAGGATCTTATAAAGAAAGGCATATGCGACATTTCAAAGGTTATCGGAACGCGAGACGGTATCATGCTCGACCTTATCCGCTACGGAATGGAGAACGCGACGGCGTTCAAGATAATGGAATCCGTGCGAAAGGGCAAGGGACTTACGCCCGAATGGGAGGAACAGATGACGGCGACGGGCGTTCCCGATTGGTACATAGAATCCTGTAAGAAAATAAAGTATATGTTCCCGAAAGCGCACGCGGCGGCGTACGTTATGAGTGCGATACGGCTTGCGTGGTATAAGGTGCATATGCCCGTTATGTTCTACTGCGCCATGTTCACGGCGGCGGGCGGCGACGTTGACGCCGAGATAGTCATGGGCGGCAGACGCAAGGTCAAAATGGTCATAGACGAGATCGAAAAGAAGGGCAGAGAAGCCTCCGCAAAGGAAAAGGGGCAGATGAGTACGCTGCTTCTTGTAAACGAGTGTATGGCGAGAGGCATAAAAATGCTCGGCGTGAATATCAATAAGTCCGACGCGAAGATTTTCAAGCCCGAGGACGGCGGAATAAGACTTCCGTTCCTTTCGCTCCCGGGTCTTGGCGAAAGCGTCGCGCTGAATATTGTCGAAGCGCGTGAAAAAGAACCGTTTTTCTCGGTTGAAGATATGCAGATAAGGGCAAAAGTCTCGCAGTCGCTGACGGAGCTTCTGCGTAAGAACGGCGCACTTGACGGCGTTTCCGAGACCGACCAGATAACATTTTTCTGATTATTTTTTCGTAAAAAAGGAGACAAAAAATGAAAGAGGAAGAAAAAATTAAACGCGGAGTGCTGTTTTTCCCGGGTGACCCCGAACTTAAAGCGATAAAATTGAAAACTCATAATCTTGACGTCGATTATAATAAGACGCACGAGGACGAAACCGAGAAAAGACAGGCGATAATAAAAGAGATCGTCGGCGAGATCGGAGAAGGCTTCTTTATGCAGGGACCTATCTACTTCCACTACGGCAAGCATACAAAGATAGGCAAAAACTTTTTCGCTAATTTCAACTTTACCGTTCAGGACGACGCGGAGGTCGTCATAGGCGATAACTGTAATTTCGGACCGGGCGCGACGATAGTAACGCCCGTGCACCCGATGGTTGCGGAGGAGAGGCGGAGAATAAGAACGGCGGCAGGCGAGGAAAAACGCCTCTGCTACGGAAAGCCCGTCAGGATCGGAAACGATTGTTGGTTCGGCGCAAATGTGACCGTTTGTCCCGGTGTTACGATAGGCGACGGGTGCGTCATCGGCGCGGGAAGTGTCGTGACGAGGGATATTCCCGCAAATTCTTTTGCGGCAGGTGTTCCGTGCCGCGTCGTGCGCGAGATAACGAAGGAATCGGACAGTATGATAAATAAGCCCGACGTTCTTGACGATAACGAGGTAATATAAAAATTGTCAATATTAAAAAAAAGAAAAAAGCGGGTTTTACCCCGCTTTTTTCATAAAATGATACAGATAAGACCGCCGCTTCCCTCGTTGATAATTCTTTCGAGAGTGTTTGACAGCTTTGCGCGCGCGTCGTCGGGCATATGTTCCAGCTTGCTGTGAAGTCCCTCGTTGACAAGCTCGTAGAGGCTCTTGCCGAACATATTCGACTCCCAGATCGCTCTCGGATCTTCCTCAAATTCGTGAAGCATATATTTTATCAGCTCTTCGGACTGCTGTTCCGTTCCGACGATCGGATTTATTTCGGTTTCTATGTTTGCGCGTATCATATGGATCGACTGTGCCGCCGCGCGCAGTCTCACGCCGTAACCGCCCTCCCGGCGGACGATTTCGGGTTCTTCGAGGCGCAGATCCTCAATGTCGGGCATAACTATCCCGTATCCCTTTTCGTGAACCGCGTCAAGCGCCTCGGAAATTTTGTCGTATTCGGCTTTTACTTTCGCGAGGTCGCGCATAAGCCCTATCAGATCGTCCTCTCCGCCTATATCAAAGCCCGTCAGCTCACTCAGAACGGAGTAATAAAGCTCGTCGGGCAGCTTCACCTCAATTTCCGCGTGACCCGTGCCGTAATCGACGGCAATGTTCCCGACGGAGGCTATGTACTCACATTCGGGAAGCACCGAGAACGCACGCCTTATGTCGCCCGTCTTTTTGACGCCCGACGCCGCGTCGCCGACAGCCGAGAGGATACCGCTCCTTACGGGGTGCGTGATGTCGAGCGAGGAGAGCCAGCCGGGCAGGGAAATGTGAACGTCCGAGACGGGAAATTCGTGCAGAACGAGTTCGAGAATGTGCCTTATGTCCGTTCCGTCAAGCTCCATGCAGTTCACGAGCGCAACGGGAACGCCGTATTTTTCTTCGAGCGACAGGGCAAGAGCGGTAGCCTTTTCCGAGGACGGCTCGGCGGAGTTCAGAATGACGGCGAAGGGCTTTCCGAGCTCTTTGAGTTCGGAAATTACGCGTTCCTCCGCTCCGACGTAGCTTTCGCGCGGTATTTCGCCGATAGTGCCGTCGGTCGTCACCACCATTCCGATTGTGGAGTGGTCGCGAATGACCTTTTTTGTCCCGATTTCGGCGGCTTCCGCAAACGGCATGGGCGAGGACGACCACGGCGTCATGACCATTCTCGCCTTTCCGTCCTCTGTGTGACCGAGCGCGCCGTCAACGATGTAACCTACGCAGTCTACCATCTTGACGCGAAGGGACGCGCCGTCCGAAAGTTTTATCGTGACAGCCTCGTCGGGGACGAATTTCGGTTCTGTTGTCATGACGGTTTTGCCCGCCGCGCTCTGCGGCATTTCGTCGCGTGCGCGTGACCTGTCAAATTCGCTTTCGATGTTCGGGAGTACCAGCGCGTCCATAAAACGGCTGATGAAAGTTGATTTTCCCGTTCTTACGGGACCCACGACGCCTATGTAGATGTCGCCGCCCGTTCTTGCCATAATATCCTTGTAAATAGAATTACTCGGCATTGCCTACCTCCTTGATTTGCGCAAAAGTTCTTTTCGGTCAAATATATGAACCCTCGCGCGGCTTTATTCCGAGGCAGTAAAATGCTGTTTCCGCATTCGGAAAAAATCGACCTCCTTTTCCTTAAAAAAACAAAAAAACGTGATTTTTCACATATTTTTTGAAAAAGATAAAAATCATTATATACAAATCAGAAAAAGTGTGTTATAATAGTTTAGAATAGGTTTACTGTATAAATCAGAAGATTTTAAGGAAATGATATATGAAATCCGACAATAATAAATATAAATATAATAAAGGCGGCGACCGCAAACCGAAGCCGTATTCGGGACGCGAGAGCGATTTTCGCGGGAAAAGACGCGTAAAGGACGCCGATACGGCAACCGACAGCGACAGTGTCGGTAACGGCGCGGTAATAGGCAGAAACGCCGTCCGCGAACTGCTTAAAAGCGGACGTGCCGTCGATAAGATAATGGTTCAGAGAGGCGAAAGAGAGGGTTCGATCGTCGTGCTTGTCGCGGAGGCGGTGGAGCGCGGAATACCCGTTATCGAGACAGAGAAGGCAAAACTCGATAAGCTCTCGTCGAATATGCCGCACCAGGGCGTTGTCGCGCTCGCGGCGGAAAAGGAATACGTGGAGGTTGAGGATATACTGAAAATCGCGGAGGAGCGCGGCGAAACGCCTCTCATCGTGATTTCGGACGGTATCACAGACCCGTATAACCTCGGTGCGCTCATAAGATGCGCCGAAGGAGTAGGCGCGCACGGACTTATAATCCCGAAGCGCAGGGCGGTGGGACTTACCCCGCTTGTGTCGAAAGCGTCCGCGGGTGCGATAGAGCATCTTGCGGTTGCAAAGGTCGCGAATATCGCGGCTACGATAGATAAGCTCAAAGAAAAAGGAATCTGGACGTTCGCGGCGGAGGCGGGCGGCGACGCTTATTACGATACGGATATGAGCGTTCCCGCGGCGATAGTTCTCGGCAGCGAGGGCAACGGCATTTCGGAGCTTGTAAAGAAAAAATGCGATTATACGGTTTCCATACCCATGTACGGCAAGGTCAATTCATTCAATGTCTCAACGGCGGCGGCTGTCATTCTCGCGGAAGCGTCAAGGCAGCAGCGCGCAAAGGCAAAAAAATAAGTGACAAGGAGTACGCTTATGGCAATGTCAGATAAAGATAACGATAGGAAGAAAAACGTCGGTGCGGACGAGAGTTCGGATTCCGTAAACGAGCTTGTAAACCGCCTGCGCGACAACATAAGCTCTGCGGGAAGTGCCCCTGCGGGCAGCGAAAAGACAATATCGAAGAAGGGGATAGACCCCGATAAGGATATTGCGTCAATGCTAAAAAAATTTATGCCCGACGAGAACGCGGACGAGGCGGAGGAGTTCGAACTTGACGAAACGCCGGAGGAGCAGACCTCGGAGTTCGAGCTTGAAGGCGACGGCGATGCGGGCGACTACGATGTCGACACCGCGCCGCTTTATGACGATATAGATATGGATATAGAGGGTGTCGAGCCTGCCGAAGCCGGCGGACTTGATATAGACGATGTGACATTCACGGACGGCTCGGACTTTGACGAGCCTATGTCCGAAATGCCGAAAGTCGAGCCTCATAAGAAAAAGCGCGGCAGAAAGCGCAAATCCCTCGCGGGAGCCTACGCCGAAATGCTTAAAGGCGAGTACGGCACGGAGGAGAACGAAACAAAGAGTGCGGACGTGCAAAAAAATGCGGAGAACGAAGTTCCCGCAGCACCCGAAACGTCCGAAGTCCCCGAAACGCCCGTGTCCGAGGTCGGGACGGCAAGACCCGAACCCGAAAATGAAAACGACGGTGAGAAAACGGACTACAATTACGAGTCGATTTCCGACGCGGAAATGCCCGATTTTTCGCAGTATATGAGCCGTTCGGAAACGGAAAAAGAACCCGAAAAGGAAGCCGAAAACACCGCCGCACCCGAAAAAGCGGAAGTTCCCGCAAATGAAGAGCCGAAAGTCACGGAAATTCCCGCCGCAGACGTAAACGAGACTGCGGAAATGCCGACGGCACAGTTCATAAAGCTCTCGGACGCGCAGAAAGCACCCGAAAAGGAAAAAGAAGACGACTATTTTGTCGGAACGAAGAAACCGCTTGCCTTTGACGACGAGGACGAAACTCCCACAGTTCCCGACGAGTCCGCTTTTGAGGGCGAAATTCCCGCGGAGACGGAAGAAAACGCGGGTGGCAGCGATAAGGCGGAGACGGGCGAAACAAAGAAAAACGAAAATCTTGACGATAAAGACATAAATCTTATGGTTGCCCTCGGCTACGAGGACGAGCTTGAAAAGACGATCGGAAAACAGAACGTCGATAAGATAGCGGACGACCTCAGTTCCGAGATAGTAGACTTCATCGACGTCGACGACGCCTACGCTTTCGACGGCTTCGAGCTTGAAACGCCGGAAAGATTCCGCGTTATCGGCAATAAGTACAAGCAGGAGCATAAGACGATGAAACTGCGCCTGCTCGGTACGGGAATATTCGCCGTCGCGCTGTTCATTTTCGAGCTTCTCGGAATGTTCGACGTAACGCTCGGCGGTGCGCTGAATATCCACCACTACCCGACGGTCGGCGTTATGCTTTCGTTACAGCTTCTTGTGCTTGCCGCCGCACTTTCGTGGAAACAGCTGGCAAAGGGACTTCTCGGAGCGATAACGTTTAACCCGACACCGTCGTCGATACCGTCCGTTGCAGTCCTTATGACGGTCGTATATGACATAATTATGGCTCTCGCCGCACCGAATACGGGACTTGAACTTTACAATTTCCCCGCGGCGCTTTACCTCCTGCTCCTCACGACAAACGACTATCTCAATCTTTCGAGAGAGATAAGAGCGTTCAATACGATAGCGACGAGAAGGCCGAAATACGTGCTCACCGCCGCGGCATCGGGCAAGAGCGCGGAGGAAGAAATGAACGAAATCTTCGCCGAGGACGCTCACTACGCCGAGGAGAAGAATTTCGAGGTCAGAAAGACGGATTTTGTCGAAAATTATTTCAGAAGAACGAATATCCGCTCGCAGAAAGACCGTAAACTCAACCTTGTTATCTATCCGTTCATCGCGCTTGCGGTTGCGCTCGGCGTAATTTCCTACGTCACGAACAGAAGCGCCGTTACAGCGTTCAATATTTCGATACTCACCGTGCTTCTCTGCACGCCGATGTCGGTAATCTTCTCAGGCAGCCTCCCGTTCTTCGGCGCGGTGAAGAAAGCGTTCGAGAACGATTCGACAATAATCGGCGAGGAGTCCGTCGAGGAATATTCGGGCGCTACGTCCGTCGCATTCCCCGATACAGAGGTATTCCCGACAGACGGAACGGTCACGAGAGGAATAAAACTCTACGATAATAACGCAATTTATTACGTTCTCTATCACCTCGCGAGCCTGTACTCAAAGATAGGCGGACCGCTTAAAGCGCGCCTTGAACAGGCGACGGCGGAGATGGGACACTCGGAAAACGTCGAGATAGTCCGCGTCGAGGATAAGGGCGTAGAGGCTGTCGTTGACGGCAAAGTCCGCATTCTCGCGGGTCAGTCGACGTTTATGATGGCAAGCGGTATCACTGCCGCGTACGACGAGGACGACGAAAAGATGATAAATGAGGGCTGCTCCGTAATGTTCCTCGTTCTTAACGGCGTTCTCAGCGCAAAACTCTATGTCTGCTACGATATAGACCACGATTTCGAGGCTGTTATAGATACGCTTGCCGAGGAGGGTACGGAAACTCTCATAAGCACCTGCGACCCGAATATCGACGACGAGCTTCTCGCGTCGAGACTTCGCGTGTCGAGATATCCTGCAAGAATAGTGAAGCGCATAGCTGAAGAAAAATTCGAAAGGGTAGAGGGCGGAATTGTTTCGAGAAAGTCGACAGCCGCACTCGCAAGCACCGTTGCGCTCTGCAATAAGATAAAGAGAGTGCGCAAAAATTCGCGCATAGCGACGATACTTTCAATCATTATCGGAGTTATAGTGATGGTATTCCTGTCGCTGTTCAGCTCAAAGCTCGGACTTCACTCCGTTTACGTCGCACTCTACCAGATATTCTGGACGATACCGCTGTTCCTTTTCACAAAATTGTATGTCAAATAACCTTTGCACCCGCCGTAAGGCGGGTGCTTTTCTTATAAAGAGGGAAAATACGCCTCTTGACGAAAGCGTCCGGACGTGATCATGATAAAATAAAGCTACGACTTTTCGGGCAAAACCGTTATACCGTTTGCAACGTCGGGCGGCAGCGGAATGGGAAAGACTGTGGAGGTTCTCCGCAAAATCTGCCCGAGTGCAACTTTTAAGGACGGCATAATGCTAAACGGCAAAACCGACGCAGAAATCGAAAAAATCCTTAAAAATCTGTAAAAAAAACGCTGCGGAGCGTAAATTTTCGAACTGTGCATGGGATTTCGGCATATCCGCGCTCTTAAAGTCGCGAAAAAGCGAAATAAAACAAGAAGGAGCAGGCGGAAATGCCTGCTCCTTCAAGGTATCCGGAAGTCCGTTACTC
>CAKRPQ010000019.1 GCA_934385225.1 uncultured Eubacteriales bacterium | reverse complement strand
CCTCTATACCGAGCGCGTCGGCAACGAATTTTGCGGCGTTCTCCTTCGCTATCGCGTATCTTCCGCGCACGGCGTCATAAACGACGCCTCTCGCAACCGAATCGCCCCAGATAACTGTTTTTCTTTTATCTGCCATATACAACACCGCCTTTATAACTCTTGAATATAGTTTACAATACTATATTATCACATCATCGTTATTATGTCAAGCACTGTTTATATTGTTTTCAATCTTTTTTATTTTTATTCATATTTTGGGCGTTTTTCCCGAAAAAATAAAACCGAGGAATTTACCTCGGTTTTATTTTTTCATGCTCCGAAATTGAAGAGGTCGTCAAGGTCGCCGTCCGTAAGGAACGCGCCGATGAGCCGCTGGCAGTACATTGCGAGCCAGACGATACCGCCGATGCCGAGCATAAATATCATCAGCATTGCGGGGATTCCCACGCCTTTTTCGTTTCTTCTGCGCGTTTTTCTCATGTTTCTTCTCAAAAAATCACCCCCGTATATTATCAGTAAAATGTTGCGACTTCATTCGCGGGTTTTACGGCAAATTCCGTCTTATCGGCGACAAGAACGGGACCTTTTTTGCCGTAGAGCCTGCAATTTTCATATACTATCTTCGCCTTTACGGTCACCCATTCGCCGTCTCTAAGTGCCGTCGGCTCGGGAAGTCGGCAGACGAGACCGCTGTACGCTATATCCTCGGCGCAGCAGGTCATAATCGGTCGCCCGATGATAAACGAATTGCCGTCAAGCTGTTTGTTTCTCGCGACAAGCCCCTTGAACTTCACGGTCTTGCCGATATAGAATTTCAGATCCTCGGAGAGGTCGCGGTACCAGAGTGCGAAATCCTCGTCGGCAATTTCGATGACGGGCGCGTTCTTATCGAACGGGAGCGGGTCTTCGATTTCGTCGTAATCGACTCTGCCGTCGGGAAAATCGTAGATTATCGTCGAACGTCTGCTTATCGCGCGGACAATCTTATGAAACTCCTCGCGGTTGACGGCACTGCTGTCGGCACGGTTGAAAATGACCATTTCCGCGTCTTTGAGTTTATCGACGACAAGCGAACGCATATTCGCGTTATAGGTGAGAAAAGTGTTCGAATCGACAAAGAACATCTGCTGATAGATTGCCCAGTCGTCGGGCATGGCGGCGTAAAAATCGGACATGAGCCACATTCCGTTATACTCGACGACGACGCGGTCAAGATGATGTTTTGCCGCAATTTCGGTAAGATGCTCTTTCGTAAGCTCCGTTTTATCGTCGATCGCCTCAAAGTATACGTTCCGTCCCCAGAAACGGGTCGGGTCGTACTCCTCAATTCCCTCCTCGCAGACGAGAAGAAGCGTTTTTTCGCCCGAATTGAACTTTTCGTCCTCCATCGACTCCTGTATAAACTTCGTTTTGCCCGATTCAAGGAAGCCCGTGAACAGGTAAACGGGTATCATATCTCTCGCCATATCAGACTCCGAATCTGCGCGCTATCGCGTCCTCGTCAAGCTTTGCGCCGATAACGCAAATTCTGCCCGTTACGTCCGCCGTGCCGCAGCGCACGTTCTTCTCCGAGGGAACGTAGTCGAAGTGTATCCACTTTCCGTCCTCGCCCTCGACAATTCCCTTTGCGCGGAGAACTGTGCCGTATTTGTCGCTCTCCGAGAACTCGTCAAGGATCGCGGAAATCTCGTCCGCCGTGAATTTCTTTGCCGTCTCGCGTCCGAAGCTCGTGAACACCTCGTCCGCATGGTGATGATGGTGGTGGTGATGGTGTTCGTCGTGGCAATGATCGTGATCATCATCGTCGTCATCGTCGTCATCGTCATCATCGTCGTCATGGTGGTGGCAGCACGGGCAGTCGTGACCGTGTTCATGTTCATGTTCATGGTGGTGATGCTCGTGCTCGTGCTCGTGCTCGTGCTCGTGGTCGTGATCATGATCACAATCGTCGTCGCACTCGTGTTCCGTCTCCTCCGCAAGGCGCGCAAGCTCGGCTTCTATCGTGTTCTTTCTCTCCATCGTTTCAAGCAACTTTTTTCCGTCGAGCTTTTCCCAATCGGTCGTGACTATCGTCGCCGTCGGGTTTTCCGCACGCAGAAGCGCGACAGCCTCATCTATCTTCTCCTGTTTTGCCCCGCCTGTGCGGCTGAGAACGATGCAGCCCGCGTTCTTTATCTGGTCGTCGAAAAATTCGCCGAAATTTTTCATATACATCTTGCATTTATTCACGTCCGCAACCGTCGTGAAGCCGTTAAGCACCGCACCGTCGGGAGACGCGTTCTGCACGGCTCTTATAACGTCGCTGAGTTTTCCTACGCCCGAAGGCTCGATAAGGATTCTGTCGGGGTGAATTTCGGCAATGACTTTTTTAAGTGCCTTTCCGAAATCGCCGACAAGAGAGCAGCATATACAGCCCTCTCCGTAATCTCTATTCCCGCGTCGCGCAGAAAACCACCGTCGATGCCTATCTCGCCGAACTCGTTTTCGATAAGAACGACCTTTTCGCCCTTATACGCCTCGGCTATGAGTTTCTTTATAAGCGTAGTTTTGCCCGCACCGAGAAATCCCGAAAAAATATCTATCTTCGTCATTTCAAATTCCTTCTTTTCGAAAAATTTATATCTTTATTATAATCCGTTTGAGGGAAAAAAGCAACATTTTTTTCATAAATTTGCCGTGCGTTAATAATTAAAGGGCTTGTAATTCATAAAAATAGTATATAATATCAAGCTATCCTAGGCGGAACGCCACGGAAAGGAGCACAGAAAATGAACAAAAGCACGAAAAAATCGGAAATAAATATACGTCCGCTCGTCGAAACGCTTCTGACGGCTCTTATGCTCGCGCTCGCAACCGAATTTACAAACCACCGCACGCCCGCGCGCTTTTTTGACTTTGTTTTCGGTCGTCCTCACCTGTTTTTTCTCAATTTTGCAATAATTTTCTTCACGCTCTCGTTCTCCCTGCTCTTCGGAAAACGAAGATCGGTCCTTATCCTCATTTCGAGCGTTTGGGGCGTGCTCGATCTTACCGATTTTATCATGCGTTTCTTCCGCATAACGCCGTTTGCAGCCACCGACATCGGTCTGCTCGGCTCTGTATGGAGCGTTATGTTCGTTTACCTCAAACTCTGGCAGGTTATCCTTATCGGCATCGGAATTGCCGCATTTATCACGCTCCTCGTTTTCATTTTCATAAAGCAAAAGCGCGAAAAAACCGACTTCCGCGTCGCCGCAGTCTCGATATCCGTCTCGACGGCGGTTCTTTTCGGACTTCTGACGCTTTTTCTGCGCACGGGCATTCTCCCGCACCGCTTCGCGAACCTCCCCGACGCATATAACGACTACGGCTTTGCCTACTCTTTCAGCGTCGGCATTTTTGACCGCGGCATCGAACGTCCCGACGATTACAGCCCCGAAAACGTAAACGACATTCTTATCTCGATAGGCGCTTCGTCCATGGAAAAGAACAGGACGAAGCCGAACATTATAATCGTTCAGCTCGAATCCTTTTTCGACGTGAATTATCTTAAAAACCTCACCTTTTCGGAAAATCCCGTGAAAAATTTCACCGCTCTCAAAGCCGATTACACGAACGGATTTCTGACCGTTCCCGTTATCGGTTCGGGCACGGCTAACACCGAATTTGAAGTGCTGACGGGCATGAGCCTCTCTTACTTCGGCACGGCGGAATATCCGTACAAAACGGTTCTTGACGACAACACCTGCGAGACTGTCGCCTACAATCTCGCCGAGGAAGGCTACACCTGTCATGCGCTTCACAACCATTCGGCGACGTTCTACGGCAGAAACAAGGTTTATGCGAACATGGGCTTTGACGACTTTATTTCTGTCGAATATATGCGCGGGACGACGGAAAACGCCATCGGCTGGACACGCGACGACGTTCTCGCGTCCGAGGTCATAAAGTCGCTCTCCGCAACGGCGGGCAGAGACTTTGCGTATGTCATCTCTGTCGAAGCGCACGGAATATATCCGAGCGAGCCGACGGAATATGACGGCAAGGAAGGCGGGCAGATCGAAGTTTTCGGCATTGAGGACGAGGGCGAGCGAAACCGCTACAAATATTATGTAAACGCGCTTTCGGAGACGGACAGATTCATCGGTTCTCTCATCTCTGCTCTCGACGTGCGCGGCGAGCCGACGATCTGCGTATTTTTCGGCGATCATCTGCCGAATCTTGACATCACGGACGAGGACATTTCGAACGGCAACGTCTACCAGACAGAATACGTCATGTGGTCGAACATGGAGCTTTCGCGCGAGGTGAAGGATCTATATTCATACCAGCTCTCGGCTTACGTTCTCGGCAGGGCAGGCTTCTCAAACGGTATTTTCACGAAGCTCCATCAAAACTATTCACAGAGCGAAAACTATTACAGCGCGCTCGAAATGCTCGAATATGACGTTCTTTACGGCGAAGGCGACGCCTACGGAGGTACATCGAAGTACAAGCCGACCGAGATACGAATGGGTCACGGCGACATTTCTGCGACGGGAATGACCTTTGCGGGCGGTATTCTGACGGTCAAAGGACGGAATTTCACGAAATATTCGTCGATTGAGATCGGCGGCAAGCGGATAAAAACGGAATTTATAAATTCCTCCACTCTGCGAAGTGCCGAAGGCGTTTTCAAGGACGGCGACGAATGTCCGAGCGGCATTTCCGTCGGGCAATACACGAAAAACGGAGAGTTTTTAAGCTCGGCAGAGCTGAAAAGACGCACGAGAAAATAGAAATTTATACAGGGGTTGCCGAATTTTCGGCAACCCTTTTCCTTTATTGAATAAAATTTCAAATTGCGGCAAAAATATGTTTGCAGAAAATTTGAAAGGCTTGGAAAACATAACATGGAAAAGAAAGCATTCTCGGTTCTCCTTATCGTCGTTTCGCTTACGCTCGTCATCGGGCTTCTGCCCGTTCACGGCGAGGCGGCCGTCTATGACAGCGTTGTACGTCTGCACGTTCTCGCAAACTCGGATTCCGAGGAGGATCAGGCACTCAAATTAAAGGTTCGCGACGATCTGCTCGTTTTCACCGCGGAGCTTCTCTCGGATTGCGGGACGCGCGACGAGGCAGCCGAAAAAATACGCGAAAACCTCTCTCTTTTCGCCGAAAAGGCAAACGAAAGTTTACGCGCGCACGGTTCCGATTACACGGCGGCGGCGGAACTCGGCGAGGAGCATTATCCGACGCGCGAATACGAAGGAATGGCGTTTCCGAGCGGCGATTATCTCTCTCTGCGCATTAAAATCGGGCGTGCGGAGGGCAAAAACTGGTGGTGTGTACTATTCCCGCCTCTCTGCCTCTCGATGGCAAGTACGTCCCAAAGCACGGAGAGTACCGACGTCCGCGACGGTTTTATTGCGGCGGGTCTGACGCCCGAACAGTACCGCATAATCACCGAGAGCAAGTGCGACGGAAAGTACAAAATCAGGTTCAAGATTCTTGAAATCATTGAGGAGATAAAGGCGAGGATAAAGTAATTACAGCGAATAGAATGACCCTTCCGTCACGGCTTTGCCGTGACACCTCCCCTTTATTCC
The DNA here is from genome assembly GCA_934385225.1 of uncultured Eubacteriales bacterium. Lineage (GTDB taxonomy): Bacteria > Bacillota > Clostridia > Oscillospirales > CAG-272 > SIG710. The sequence continues at coordinate 23,310 of CAKRPQ010000019.1, read as the reverse complement.
CGATAAGGCTTTATTGGGAGAAAAAGGGGAGGCTGAATGCAGCCGTGAAGTAGTGTTTGGTTTTTTAGCCGTACTTCGGGAAAAATCCTTGCGGATTTTTCACAGTCGGGGCAGTTGAATTTGGATTACAGCAAAACGACACCCCCGACTTTGCCTTTTATGCCGTATTTCGGGAAGAATCCGAATGGATTCTTCATAGGTGGAGCAGTTTATACCCTCGATTATTGCAGACTCCATCTCCACCTTTGCCTCCCTTGTGTAAAGGGAGGTGGATTGCCGCAAAGCGGCAAGACGGAGGGATTGTTTTTTCGCTGACGTGAAGTCGTGCAGTACCGTTTAACGCCCTTTTTCTTGATGCGACAGGCGCAAGAAAAAGCGCTTTGCGGAAAAAGAAGCGCCGAGAACATTTCGCCGTCTGCGGACGGCGACAAAAGGCTCTGCCTTTTGAAACTGCAACCTTTTGAAAAAGGTTGATCAAAACTTTCGGCAAAAGGCAAGCCGAAAACTTTTATCACAGGCACCGATTTTTTCGGTGTCTTTTTTGCGTACTATTTGGTACTCTCCCGCACGGTTTGGAACTCCCCAAGGCGGTAAAATGATCACGCACAAACAAAGAGGAGGCGACTGCAATGAAAATGAAGTGAACAAAATCATCAAAAAAATCCTGTGACGGCAAAATCGACATTGTCGGAGCGTGCGCCGACGGAAACCTCAAAAATCTGGTCGATGAATACATAAGCGAATGCTTATTCGGCCAAAAGGCGGTGGGCGAAAATCCCGTTTCCGAAAAGAAACGCCAAAACGCTCTCCCGCGTTTTCCGAACATTGCAGGCTTCTGCCGCTTCTGCGGCGTCGGTCAGACGCAGATAGACGCGCTACGCCGCAAATTCCCTCTCGAATACGACGCGCTCTGCGCCATATTTGAGGACGAAGCCTTAAATTCTGGGCTTTCCGTCTCGCTTCTCTCGTCCTACATGAAATACCGTCTCGGCTACGGAGGAGACGAACGGTCATGTACGGGCGGCGAAAAAGACGGCGGAAACGAAACGAAAATCGTTTTTGAGCATGACATTTTCGCGGACGGAGAATAAGAATAAAAAATGAACGAAATCGAAAAGAACAAGGACGTCGTCAGGATAAGCGGAGTGCCGAGCGAAAAGCAAAAGGAATTTTTCGCGTCAAAGGCAAAATACACCGCTTACGGCGGTGCGAGAGGCGGTGGAAAATCGTGGGCTCTCAGGCGCAAGCTCGTCGCCATGTGCATAAGGTACGCGGGTATAAGGTGTCTCATAATAAGGCGTTCGTATCCGGAACTTATATCGAACCACGTCCGCCCGATACTTGCCGAATACTCGGCATTTCTCACCTACAAGGAGAGTGAAAAGTGCTTTTTCTTCCCGAACGGCTCGACGATCAGTCTCGGCTTCTGCATGAGCGAGCGCGACACGCTCCGCTATCAGGGTCAGGAATACGACGTTATCGCCATAGACGAGGCAACGCAGCTGAGCGAATATCAGTACAGTATTTTTTGTGCCTGTCTGCGCGGTACGCGCGATTTTCCGAGAAGAATGTACCTCACCTGCAATCCCGGCGGCATCGGTCACGCATGGGTAAAGCGACTGTTTATCGACCGCGAATACCGCGGCGGCGAGGACGGGAGCGACTACAAATTCATACAGTCGCTCGTCTACGACAACCCGCATCTTATGCGCGCCTCGCCCGACTATGTCCGTCAGCTCGAAGCTCTTCCCGAAAAGCTGCGTCTTGCGTGGCTCGAAGGCAGATGGGACGTTTTTGAGGGGCAGTTCTTCCCCGAATTTGACCCTGCTTTCTGCGTAAAGGACGATATTCCGAGCGGTCTCCAATATTTTGCCGCTTTCGACTACGGTTTCGATATGCTCGCCGCGCTTCTTATCGGCTACGACGCACTCGGCAACCTCTACGTCGTGCGCGAGGTCTGCCGAAGCGGTCTGATCCTCTCGCAGGCAGCGGAGGCTGTCGCGCTTCTCTGCGAGGGCTACGACGTAAAATACGCCGTCTGTTCGCCCGATCTCTGGAACAGGCGTCAGGACAGCGGAAAAAGCGGTTTTGAGATAATGAGCGAAAATTCGTCTATTCCGACGCTTATCCGCGCCGACAACAGGCGAGTTGCGGGCTGGCACGTTCTGCGCGAATATCTTGCGGCAAGAGAGCGAAAGATTCTGCACATCAAACGGGGCTGTGCGACGCTTATCCGTTCTCTGCCCGCTCTGCTCTGCGACAGTCACGTCCGCGGAGACGCGTCGGGCGAGCCTCACGAGATAACGCACGCGCCCGAGGCGCTGCGCTACGCCGTTATGAGCCGCATTTCGGACGCCGCAAGAGAAAAAAATGATTTTTCCTTCGGCGAAAAGGGCTGCTTCGGAGACATCTGGCGCTAAAACCGCCACTTAAAAATTTGTTTGTGCGAAAAAATTTATTCGCCGGTAATTTTTCCGGCAAAGGAGGTAATTATGCCAAAAATCAACTTAAAAAATTCCTTCGCGGCGGAAAAAATCGGCGACTTCGGAGGGATATGCCGCGGTCTTCCGACGCTTGGGAGCGAAAAACCTCTCGGCGCGAAAAACGCGTCCGACTGCCGCAATTTCAGGATACTTCCGAGCGGAAGTCTCGAAAAAAGGTGCGGATTTAAGCCGCTTATGACGCTTCCCGCAGAGCCTCGCGCATTTCTCGGCGCGTTCCTTGACGGAGAGTATCTGATCTACGCTCTCATCGGCGAGAACGTCTACGCGGCTGACCCCGAAAAGAACACCTGCACCGTCATCGGAAGCATCGGAAGCGCGGAGGGAAAAGCCGAGATTTTCTTCTTTGACGGTATGCTCTACGTCCTTGACGGCGAATGTCTCTACCGCTATGACGGCGAGGATTTTGTCACCTTTCACGGCTACGTTCCGCTCTACGGAAAAAATCTCGACGGCTCTCGCGGCTTTGCCGTGAACGAGCCTGTGAATCTGCTCTCGGACAGGATAAGAGTTCACTACCGTGTCGGCACGGGAACGCTTGATTTCTGCGTCGGTGTGAAGTGCAAAAGCATTCTGTCTCTGACACGCAACAAGACCTACAACATCACGTCCTCCGCCACGCTTGACGCAGACGGTCTCGGCTTTCACCTTTCGAGCGGTTCGGGAAACGGCGACGAATACGAAGCCGTTCTCCTGCTCGACGGCACGGAGGAGCGAAGAAAAGATCTGCTTTCCTCCGTTCACGCCGTCATCTACGGCGGAGAAAATGACGGGCGAATGATCCTCTACGGCGGCAGAAAAGCGTCGAACGTCTATGTCTCGCGCGAGGTTTCACACGCATCATACATAGAATCTCTTGCGTCCGACGCGCTCTCGACGGGCATCTATTTTCCCGAAACGGACGTCGTTTCCGTAAGCTACGGACGACACCCCGTCACGGCGGTCTGCCGTCATTTTGACCGTCTGCTCATCTTCACCGAGGGCGAAACATGGACGGCGGATTTCTCCGCATCGTCCGCCGCTCCGAAAATAATTCCCGTCAATTCCTCTGTCGGCTGTCTCTCGGAGCACGGCGCGGTTCTCGGCGGCACTACTCCGTATTCCGTCTCCTCGGACGGCATCTACAAATGGACGTCAAAAGATGACGAGCGCAACGAATGCAATGCCCTGCCCGTTTCGGGTCCTATCTCGGAGCTTCTTGGCGGCGATTTCTTCTCGCGCTGCGTCGCATTCTATCTGCGGAGCCGTGACGAGGTATGGTTCGCCGACCCCGAAAGCGAAACGCAGGACGTCTTCATCTACTCGCAGGCGACAAAAAAATGGTTTCGATTTGACGGCATTCCGGTCGATCTCTTCTTCCCGTATGCGGGCGAGGCGGCAATGCTCTACGGAAAGTACATATTCGTTTTTTCGGAGGAGCTTTTTTCGGACGTCGGCATAGGCGGCACTGTCGAGAGCAACATTGAAGCCGTTTACGAATCGAACGCGGAGGACTTCGGGAAACCCGAAAGTCTCAAACGCTTAAAACGTCTGCTTATTAAGGCGGACTGCGGCGGCGAGCCGTTTGAATTCGATGCCGAGGGCGATATGGGCGGCAAAAAAACGATCGTTATAGGCGCAAGGAGCGACGCGGGAGCGGAGAGGTACATCACGCATGTCGACGCACGCTCAAACATCGGCAGGTTCGGCGAAATGATCTACCGCATACGCGCCTTGGGCAGGGCGAGAACGAGGATAGACCTCATCGCGCTCTCGGCGGGAAAATAACTACTCTCAGAAAGGAAAGAAAATGAACGAAATCACAACAAAAGCATGGCGGCAGTACGAGGCGGGGTGCGACTACAAGAGGCGCATAGGTCTTTACGAGACGGTGAACACGAACGAGCGTTTTCTGCGCGGCGACCAGTGGAACGGCGGCGCACACAATCTTCCGAAGCCCGTTTTCAACGTTCTCCGCAGAACTGTCGACTACATTGTAAGCACGGTCTTCTCGAAAAAAACGTCGATAGTTTACAGTGCCGAGGACATTCCGTATTCTACCGATCCCGCTGCTGCGGAAAAGCTGCGCGACGCCACGGAATTGCTCGGAAAAAGTGCCGCCTACCGCTGGGAAAACTGCAAAATGGACAAGCTGATGAAGGGTGCTCTCTACGACGCGGCGATAAGCGGCGACGGCGTGATTTACAGCTACTTTGACCCAAGTGCCGCGACGGCGCAGCCCTACAAAGGCGACATAAAGGCGGAGCTTATCGACAACGTGAACCTCTTTGTTGCGGACGTGAACCGCGCGGACATTCAGAGCCAGGAATACATTATTATCGCGGGCAGGCAGAGCGTTACGTCCTTAAAAAGCGAGGCGATAAAGGCGGGAATGGCAAAAAAGGACGCCGAAAGGCTCATTCTTCCCGACTCTGACACGCAGACGCTTTCGGGCGATATGGCAAAGTGCGAGCTTGACGGCGAGGACGAGGCAAAGGCGACATACCTCATCAAATTCCTGCGGGACGAGGGCAGCGTGATCTTTGAAAAATCGGTTAAAAACTGCGTCATAAAGCGCGTGAACACAGGGCTCAGGCTCTACCCCGTCGCGTACTTCAACTGGTATCCGACAAAGAACAGCTTTCACGGAACGTCGCCGATAACGGGACTTATCCCGAACCAGAAATTCATTAACCTCGGCTACGCGATGGTGATGAAGCACATGACGGACACCGCCTTTTCAAAGATCGTCTACGACCGCTCGAAGATACCCGAATGGACAAACGAGGTGGGTGAGGCTATCGCCGCCGTCGGAACCGCGAACGTCTCTGACGCGGTGAGCATAATCGAACCCGGCAAGCTCGAAGACGGCTATCTTGACCTCCTTGACGGAACGGTCAAGCTGACAAAGGAAATGATGGGCGCGACGGAAGCTGCGCTCGGAAACCTCAATCCGACGAACACGAGCGCGATAATCGCCGTCCAGGAAGCGTCGAAAGTACCTCTGCTCTGCATTAAGGACAATCTTCATCAGTGCATAGAGGATATAGCGAACATCTGGGCGGATATGATGTGCAACTACTACCCTGCGGGCAGACTTCTGCCCTACTCGGACGGCGGCGTGACCGCAGTCGGGAAAGCCGACCTTTCCCTGCTCCGCGATGCGCTCCTGACGGCAAGGGTGGAGATCGCCGATCCCGAACGCTATTCGCTCACCTACAATATGTCGGTGCTTGACAGGCTTCTCGACGGCGGGTACATCACCTTTGAAGAGTACCTTGAAAGGCTTCCGCAGGGGATTGTTGTCGGCAAGGACGCGCTTATCGAAAAAAGAAGAAAGGAACGAGAGCAAAATGGAAACCGAAACCAAACGTGAAGAAACAAAAATCCCGTCCGAGGAAAAAACGGACGGGAGCGCAATGTCAACAATGTGCGAGAAAAGCGAGCTTGAAGAATTAAGGGAGAAAAACGCCTCTCTTATGCGCGAGCTTGACGAGCGAAAAAAGGCTGACGAGCGTATGAGAACCGAAACAGAAGAATTTTCGGAGCTTTTCCCCGACGTTTCGCTTGACGAAGTGCCGAGCGGCATCTGGGACGAGGTGAAAAAAGGCATACCGCTCTCCGCCGCCTACGCAAGGCACGAGCGCAAGGTGAAAAACGCAAAAAGCGAAATCGAACGCACAAACGGCGTTTTTGCCGAAAAGTCCGCAGGCGCGATAAACGCACGCGGCACTGAAAACTATTATTTTTCGCCCTCCGACGTAAGGAAAATGTCGGCATCAGAGGTGAAAGAAAACTACAACGTTATCTTAAACTCAATGAAACACTGGAATTAAAAAAGAAAGGAAATTTTTATCATGGCAATTTCAAATTTCATTCCCACAGTATGGAGCACAACACTTTACAAAGAGCTTGACGGCAAGTACATCGCCGTAAAGCACTGCAACCGCGATTTTGAGGGCGACATCAAGTCGAAGGGCAGCACGGTCAAGATCTGCGGCGTCGGCGACGTGACCGTCTTCGACTACACGAAGAACACGGATATGACCGCGCCCCAGACACTCTCGGATTCCGCGCAGACGCTCACGATAAACAAGGCGAAAGCGTTCAACTTCCAGATAGACGACGTTGACCGTGCGCAGGCTATGCCCCGCCTTATGCAGCAGGCGATGAGAAGAGCGGCTTCCGCTCTCGCCTCCGACGCCGATTCTTACATTTTCGGTCTTGTCGGCGACGCGACGACGGCAAACACCGTAACGGAGGCGTCTCCCACCTCCGACAACGTAATCGACGCGCTTATGAAGGCGAGAACTATCCTCTCAAAGAGCGGCGTAACGGACGCCTCCGATATGGTTTTCGAGGTTTCTCCCGAAATTGCGGAACTCATTCTCAAAGCGAAGATAAAGCTCGCGACCGACAACGAAAGCGCACTTGAAAACGGCTGCATCGGCAACATCTGCGGCGTAAAGGTCTACGTTTCGAACAACGTTGTAAAGACTGCGGGCGAGAACTCCAAGGTCATTCACAAGTGCGTTGCAAGATCGAAGAGAGCCGTCGCTTACGCGGAACAGCTCAGCGAAATCGAGGCTTACCGTCCCGAAAAGAGATTTGCCGACGCGGTAAAGGGGCTGCACCTCTACGGCGCAAAGCTCATCTACCCGAACGAATACGTCGCGCTCCACTTCACGCTCGCGTAATTACTCGATATGAAGTGTGACGACATAAGAGAAACGGCGTATGCCCTCATCGGCGAGACGAACACCTTCTCCGACACGCGTGACTACGACGACAGATTTCCGTTCGTCCTCGCGACGTTCATAAATCAAAATTCGTCGCTTGACGGTGTCGTGAAAAAGCAGCTCGGCATTGTCGGGGAGGACTGTCACGCCGTGTGCGGAACCGATATTTTCGGCGACTTCCCGCTTCTTGACAGATTTGCCGCGCCTGCCGTTTACTACGTCGCGTCAATGCTTGTAACGGACGAGAATACGGAGCTTTCGGACAAATTTTTCGAGCTTTACGAGAAGGCAATGAATGATATGTTCTCCGCGCTGCCCCTCACGCACGGGCAGATAGAGGACGCCTACAAATGTTAAAGAATACCCGCTCTTGCCTGTGGCAAGGGCGGGTTTTTTTACGGTTTCGTTTTTTCTTTAAGATATTTTCCGATTTTTTCTTTTACGGACGCTATCTGCGTATCGACCGATGAAGGCGACGTTCCGCCGTAAGAATTTCTCTTTTTTACGCAGGTATCAAGCGAGATTTCGCCGTAAACGTCGTCGTCAAAAAGCTCGCTGTACTCGCGGTAGACCGATAGCGGGAGCGTTTCAAGCACCTTTTCGTCGGCACTGCAACGCGCGACTATCTTTCCCGCTATCTTATACGCGCTCCTGAACGGCATTCCCTTTTTTACAAGGTAATCTGCAAGGTCTGTCGCGTTTATGAAGCCCTCGCCCGCCGCTTTTTTCATGTTTTCCGGATATACCGTCATCGTCTTTACCATAGGGACCGTCACCGAAAGGCACGCGAGAACCGTATCGACAGCGTCGAAAAGGCTCTCCTTATCCTCCTGCATATCCTTATTGTAGGCGAGCGGTATTCCTTTTAGAACCGTGAGAAGTGCGACAAGATCGCCGTAGATTCTGCCCGTTTTTCCGCGCACAAGCTCCGCCATATCGGGGTTTTTCTTCTGCGGCATTATCGACGAGCCTGTCGTATAGAGGTCCGAAAGAGCGACAAAGCCGAACTCGCCCGACGACCAGAGTATTATCTCCTCCGAGAAGCGCGAGAGATGCATCATCAGTATCGAAATCGCGCCGACAAGCTCGACGCAGAAATCCCTGTCCGAAACGCCGTCCATACTGTTCTCCGACACCGCGTCAAAGCCGAGCAGCTTCGCTTCAAAAAAGCGATCCGTCTCATACGTCGTTCCCGCAAGTGCACACGAGCCGATAGGCGAAACGTTTGTGCGTTTTTTCGCGTCCGAAAGTCTGTCTGCGTCGCGCAGGAGCATCATCGTATATGCGAGCAGGTGGTGCGAAAAGAGCACCGGCTGTGCGCGCCTCAGGTGCGTATAGCCCGGCATTATCGCCGTCTTGTTCTCCTCGGCTTTCTCGCAAAGCGCGGATATGAGATCGTAAACGCCCGCGATTATTTCGTCGGTCTTTTTCATTGCATACAGGCGCGTATCAAGCGCAACCTGGTCGTTACGGCTTCGCGCGGTGTGCAGCTTTTTGCCGACCTCGCCTATGCGCGCCGTGAGCGTCGCCTCGACGAACATATGAATGTCCTCGCTCGCCATATCTATCTCGGTCTTTCCGCTCTTTATGTCCGAGAGAAGCTCCGAAAGGCCGCCAACAAGTGTATCTGCCTCGTCCGCCGAAATTATCCCGCATTTACCGAGCATTTTCGCGTGCGCTATGCTTCCTTTTATATCCTCTTCATACATTCGGCAGTCGATGTGCACGGACGAATTGAAATCGTCCGCCGTTTTGTCGGTAACGCCGCTCGTCCTGCCCGCCCACATTTTTTCGCTCATATTTATTCCTTATTTTTCTTCCGAATTTGCCTTGTCTACCATCGCCTGAACCTTTATCGGCAGTCCGTAGAGGTTTATGAATCCGCCTGCGTCGGTCTGGTCGTAGTCGCTCTCGCCGAACGTCGCTATCTCCTCGCTGTAAAGCGAATATTTACTCTCGACGCCCGCTTTTATGATGTTGCCCTTATAGAGTTTCAGCCTGACCTTGCCCGTGACCTTCTCCTGCGTCTTATCGACGAATGCGGAGAGTGCCTCGCGCAGAGGCGTGAACCACTGACCGTTATAGACAAGCTCGGCAAAGGTGATCGACAGTTTCTGCTTTTCGTGCATCGTGAGTTTATCAAGGCAGATCGATTCGAGCGCCTCGTGCGCCTTATAGAGGATAGTTCCGCCCGGCGTCTCGTAAACGCCGCGGCACTTCATACCGACAAGGCGGTTTTCGACGATGTCGATTATGCCTATTCCGTTCTCGCCGCCGATCTTGTTAAGCGCGAGAATAATCTCCTTTGCGCTCATCTTCACGCCGTCAAGCGAGGTCGGTATGCCCTTTTCAAATTCAAGCTCGATATACGTCGGCTTATCGGGCGCGTCAATGGGCGAGACGCCCATTTCAAGAAATCCTTTTTTCTCGTACTGCGGCTCGTTTGCCGTATCTTCAAGGTCAAGTCCCTCGTGCGAAAGGTGCCAGAGATTTTTGTCCTTTGAATAGTTCGTTTCGCGGTTTATTTTGAGCGGAATATTATGCGCCTCGGCGTAATCTATCTCCTCGTCGCGCGATTTGATGTCCCACTCGCGCCACGGAGCTATTATCGGCATATCGGGCGCGAAATGCTTTATCGCAAGCTCAAAACGCACCTGGTCGTTGCCCTTGCCCGTGCAGCCGTGGCAGATCGCGTCCGCGTTTTCTTTAAGCGCGATTTCGACAAGTCCTTTCGCAATGCAGGGACGCGCGTGCGACGTGCCGAGCAGATAGTCCTCGTAAACCGCGCCCGCTTTCATTGTCGGGATTATATAGTTATCGACGTAATCGTCCGTAAGGTCAAGGACGTACAGCTTCGACGCGCCCGTTTTGAGTGCCTTTTCTTCAAGTCCTTCAAGCTCGTCCGCCTGACCGACGTTGCCCGAAACGGCGACGACCTCGCAGTTATTATAGTTCTCTTTGAGCCACGGAATTATTATCGACGTGTCAAGTCCGCCCGAATACGCAAGGACGACCTTCTTTATTTTGCTTTTATCAATCTTCATACTCATTTTTATGTCCTCCGAAATGAATAATAATTCTTTTATGCGTTTATTATACTGCATAATATTCACCTTGTCAAGAGGTTTTCTGAATATTTTTTCGTTTTTATTGAAAATGAATACATAAATATTCAAGCAAACACGTAAGTTAGGCGTTATAAATAAAAAAAGGGTGTTAAAAAAACCCGAACGAGTTTTTTAACACCCCGAATAATTTTATTTACCTGCCAGCTTATCAAACATCGCCTTTACGTCGGCTCTGTCAAGCGCGAAATCGGTCTCCATAAATTCTTTGCCTTTGCCCATTTCATGGATACTGTTAGTGCCTGCCCATGTGAGAATATACGCCATATTCAGTTCCTCGTTACGTTTCAGATCGAAAAGCATTCCGTAAAGATCCATTGCGCTGAATAAGTCTTCCTGTTTTTTTCCGCTGTCGCCCGCCCAGATCGAGCCGGACGGACCGAATTCGGTAATAGAGCCGATCTTGCCTGTTTTATCGAGAAACATCTGATAGGTATCTTCTTTAAGGATTTCGAGTTCTCCGTCCGAATACCAGTCAACGCCGACCATATCGACGTACTCGTCGCCGGGGTAGCAGTACCACGGACTCATAACACCTCCGGGCTCATCGTCAACATTTGGCGACGTATTCGGGCCGTAAACCCAGATAAGGTTTGTAAGTCCGATCTCGTTTACATAGTAGTCGTAGATGTAGATCCACATTCTTTGGAGATAAGAGGGGTCAAGAGTGTTGCTTCCCTGCGTTGTGCAGTACCAGAACCAGTTTCCGTTCGACTCGTGAAGCGGTCGCCAAAGGACGGTGACACCGTTATCTTCGAGTGCCTTTAAGAAACGTGCGTCTTCTTTAAGCTCGTTCTTCCAGAACGTATTAAACTCGGTTCCCTCTGTAAGAACTTCTTCGAAAGCTTTCTCGTACTGTTCGAGTGTACCGCCGCCGCTTTCAAGACCGAGGAGATTTCCTCTGACAGCCTTTGCGGGGTCGCCGGGGTTGTCGAAGTGCGAAGAAGCCGTAACTATACCGCCCTCGGCACAGTAATCAACAATATCGCAGATGAAAGAACTCCAATTTTCATCGCCGCAATCCATAAGCTGAATACCGTAGCAGGCAAGGTCGATGCCCATTATACTCGGATAAGTGCCTGTCGCATCGGTAAAGAGTTTAACGCAATCGGAGAAGATAGTCGGTGTCTGACCGCCGTCAAGCTGTTCGCCGACGATCATATGCATCGAACCGCTGACATCTGTAAGCACCTGCATAAGCATATCTTTTGTATAAGGTATCGTCTTTTTGCCCGTGCTGTAAGTCTTGTTATCGGCCGATGTAAGATTATAAACGTCGCTTCCGAGTCCCTTTGTAAATTCGCCGAGGAAAGCCTCTTTCGCTTTTTCAAGCGAATTACGGCTTCCCTTTATGATGATGTCACCGTTCTCGACGGTAATGCTGTATTCGTCCTCGATAAGTCCGCCGCCGTCAAGCACGATATAGTGTCCGCCGTCGCCGACGTCGGAGAAAGCGGGATCGGCTGCCGTAATCGGCTTTCCGATTACGTTTTTAAGCATGGCAGACAGGAAGCTGTTCACGTCCTTATCGAGCGACTTATTGAGCAGCCTGAATTCGGTAATGTCAACGCCGTCAACCGTAAGGGATTTGAATGTAATAGGCGTAATGTGTCTGTATTCCGTTTTCGGCAGCGAAAAAGTCACATTTTCCGCGTCAAAAAAGTTTTCAAGGAAATAATCGACTGCCTCCTGCATTGATTCGTCGCTTCCGCCGGCGATTACGATGTTGTTTTTGTCGGAGGTTATGTACCAATCGCCGTAATTGAGTCCGTCGCAGACGTTTTCATAGCCCTTGCGCGTCGTTTTTCCGAGAAGAATTTCGTGTACGGACGCGCCGTCATAGTCGGTGCCTATCTTAACGTCGTCCGTCGCTTTTCTGAATTCCTTATACATACCGCTCGCAATGGATTTAAGAGTATCGGACGATGTGTCGCTTCTGACTATCTTGTAGCCCGCAGCCGAAATCGCTTTTCCGAGTTCGACTTTTACCGTCCCACCCGCGCCGTCTCCCGTGCCGTTGCCCTTTTCGGATTCCGTTTTTCCGCACGACGAAAGTGCGAAAAGCGAAATGATAACGGCAAGTGCTGCGGCGATAAGTGCAAGCACCGCCTTTGTTTTTGAGTTTGTTTTCATTTTTCCCTCTCTCCTGACCCGCAGTAAAAATGTGGGGTCATAATATAATTGCGATATTATTATATCACAAATTTCATAAAAGTCAACACAAAATCACAAAAACGCACATCATTTTTTGGATATTTTATCGAACATCGCCTTTACTTCGGATCTGCCGATTGCAATATCCGTCTTCATAAATTCTCTGCCCTTGCCCATCGCGGGAATGCCCCATTTACTGCCCCATGTGAGCAGGTAAACGAAGTTATAGTCCTCGCGTTCGAGTTCAAGTAGAGTGCCGTAGAGTGCCATACTGTCAAAAAGCTCCTCCTGCGACTGCCCGTCGCTCGCGAGAGCCGCACCCGCGGTACCGAACTCCGTTATAGCACCGATCTTGCCCGTTTTTTCGATAAGAGTGAGGTAGTTATCGCCCTGCATTATTTCAAAATTTCCGCTCGTGTACCAGTCAACGCCGACCATATCGACATATTCGTCGCCGGGGTAGCAGTACCAGGGACTCATAGTGCTTCCGGGTTTATCGGTTACGTTTCCCGACGTGTTCGGACCGTAGTTCCAGACGAGATTTGTAAGACCGAGTTCGTTTACATAGTAATCGTAAATATATATCCACATACGTTTAAGGTATGAAGCGTCGAGCGTATATTTGTTCTGCGTCGTGCAGAACCAGAACCAGCCGCCGTTCGACTCGTGGAGAGGCCGCCAGAGGACGGTTACGCCGTTATCGCCGAGTGCTTTCAGGAAACGCGCGTCGGCGGCGAGTTCCTCTTTCCAGATTCTGTTGTACTCCGTACCCTCGGTGAGAAGATCTTCAAACGCTTTTTCGTAGCCTTCTTTTGTATCATCATAACCGAGTCGTCCGCGGCAGCGCGCGCTTCCCATCGTGTTACCCGACGGATTCGCAAAGTGCGATGACGCGGTGAGTATTCCGCCCTCGGAGCAATAATCGACGATATCGCAGATGTACGAGCTCCACCACGCGTCGTCTTGCTTCATAAGGTCGATACCGTAGCAGGCAAGGTCAATGCCCATAATACCGGGGTAAACGTCGGTAGCCTTGACGAAAAGATCTATCGCACTTTTTATGCAGTCGGCGGTATTTCCCTGTACTTCCTCGCCGATGATTATCTCCTTTGAGTCGTAAACGTCCTCCATCACCTGCATAAGAGTATCCTTTGTGTAGGGGATCGCCTTTTTGCCCGTGCTGTAAGTCTTGTTATCAGCCGATGTAAGGTTATATTCCTCCGCGCCGAGTCCCTTTGTGAACTCTCCGAGGAAGGTCTTTTTCGCCTCGGCAAGCGAATTGCGGCTGCCCTTTATTATGATGTCGCCGTTCTCGACGGTAATGCTGTATTCGTCCTCGATAAGCCCGCTGCCGTCAAGGACGATATAGTGTCCGCCGTCACCGACGTCGGAGAAAGCGGGGTTCGCGTTTTCAAGCGGTTTTCCGATAACGCGCGTGCGTATCGCTGTCGAAAAATCCTTAAATTCGGTGTCAAGCGACTTGTTCAGTATCTTAAATTCCGATATATCAACGCCGTCAACAGTGAGTTTTTTGAACGTTATCGGCGCGGTATATCTGTATTCGCCGTCGGGAAGTACGAAACTCTTTGCCTTTACGTCGATGAGGTTTTCAAGCAGAAAATTCGCCGCGATCGCGAGTGCTTCGTCGCTTCCGCCCGCGATAATGATGTTTTTCCCGTCCGAGGTTATGTACCAGTCGCCGTAATTAAGCCCGTCGCAGATATTTTCATATCCTTTGCGCGACGTTTTTCCGAGGATTATCTCGTGTTCCGTCTCGTCGTCCGAGTCCGTGCCTATCGACGTGCTTCCGAGGAGCTTTGTGAGCATTTTGTACATATTGCTCGCAACCGATTTTGTTCCCGCGGACGAAAGATCGGCTCTTATAATCTTATAGTCCGTCGCGGAAACGCTGTCGCCCGTCACAAGAGGCGGCATTGTTTCGCTTTCGTCATAGGTGGGTACGCTCGGCTCGTGCGCCTCCGTCTCCGCAGTGCCCGACGCAGGCGCGGCGGTCGTTTCTTTCGTTTCGATCGGATCTTCCGCCTCCTTTTTCCCGCAGGACGTAAGCGGAGAGAGTACGCAAAGCAGGCAGAGTGCAAATGCCGTGATTTTTTTTCCGTTTTTCATCTTCGTTTTTGTTTTCCCTTTCAATTTAATTTAATTCAATTTAATTAAGTTCTGTTTTTGTCCTGCGACCGTCTGTCGCTCGACGGAGATACACCGAAACGCTTTTTATACTGCCTGTAAAACGACGAATAGTCGCGAAAACCGCATTCCTCGCTCGCCTCGTTTGCGCTCTTTCCCTCGCGCAGGAGCGCACGCGCCACAAGCAGGCGTTTCATCACAACATAATCCCAGACGGACGAACCTGTTGACATTTTGAACGCGCGGTTCAGATAGGATTTGCTGAAAAAGAACTTCGATTCGAGCTTACCAAGCGTCCAGTCCTCGGTCAGGTGGTCGTTTATGTATGCTATAACGCTTGAAACTATCTCGTTCGATATTGCGTCGCCCTCGGCAAGCGGTTTCGGCACGTTTGCGCCCTCATCGTCCGTGATACCCCGCAGTTCGCCGAGAACTGCCATAAGTCCCGCGTTCATAAGTGCTATGCGCTCCGCCTCATCCGTGACGTTCTCGCGGCACATATTCCGCATAGTCCTCTCGATATACGCCGTCTGCTCGTCGCTGCCCTTAAACATATTTCCCTTGCCGAGCGGACGGTCTGTATAGAGCTTTGCCAACTCCCCCGACCACGGCGTGTCGTCAAAGACAGACATCGGAAAGTGCAGGACTATACGCTCGTACCTTTCGCTCGTGTCGATATGCAGCTTATGAACCTCGCCGTAGCGCATCAGCATCACCGTTCCCGGCGAGAACGGGTAGTCGGTTCCCTCGACGGTGTAAATGCCTTTGCCCGCTATGCAGTAGAAAAGCTCGCAATAGCGGTGCGCGTGCGTCGGAAACATTTCGTCGCGCGGGTGTTCGTCGGCCGTATGATGAAGATAATAGTCGCCTTTTTTGTAAATATCCAAATCGCTATCCTCCGTTTTTCCGAAGATTGCCATTACAGTATAACATATTTGTTTTCAATATGCAATGCTTTTTGATTTTTTTTGCAATTCCATTGCTTAAAAAAAGGTGTATAATATATATTGTAGGGACGGATCGGGTCAAAAGACGTCCCACCAAAAAATATTTACCGAGCGAAAAATTTATGTTATAATATAAAAGGAGAAAAAAATGAAAAAAGTATGTGTTGTAACGGGCGCGGGCGGCGTCCTCTGCTCCGCTTTCGCTGCGGAAATGGCAAGAAAAGGCTATTCTGTCGCTCTTCTTGACCTCAATCTCGAAGCGGCGGAGAAATTTGCCGCGGAGATCAGAGCAAACGGCGGCGACGCAAAGGCATACCGCGCGAACGTCCTCGAAAAGGACACACTTGAAGCCGTTCACGCCGAGGTTCTCGCCGATATGGGCAAGTGCGACGTCCTTATCAACGGCGCGGGCGGAAACAATCCCCGCGCGACGGCGGATCACGAATACTACGAGGCGGGCGACGAAACACGCGACGACATAAAAACCTTCTTCAACCTCGACAAGGCAGGCTTCGACTTCGTTTTCAGCCTCAACCTCATGGGAACGCTCATTCCGACGCAGATATTCGCAAAGGATATGATAGGCAGAGAGGGCTGCTCGATCATCAACATCTCGTCGATGAACGCTTACACGCCTCTTACGAAAATCCCCGCGTACAGCGCGGCAAAAGCGGGCGTTTCTAACTTCACGCAGTGGCTCGCCGTTCACTTTGCGACAGCGGGCATAAGAGTCAACGCCATCGCTCCCGGATTCTTTGTTACAAAGCAGAACAAGGATCTTCTGTTTAACACCGACGGCACGCCCACGGCGAGAACGGGCAAGATTCTCGCGGCAACTCCCATGAAGCGTTTCGGCAAGCCCGAAGAGCTGTTCGGTGCGCTCACGTTCCTCACCGACCCCGAAAAGGCGAGCTTCATAACAGGTGTAATAATTCCCGTTGACGGCGGTTTCTCCGCTTATTCGGGTGTCTGATAAGGAAAGGATTATCAAAATGGCAAACAAATTCAGACTTGCGGCGTTCGCGGACGAAGCAAGCAAAATGATTGACGGGCAGATAAAAGCAATGAAGGAAAACGGCGTCGAAATGCTCGAAATGCGCGGCGTCGACGGCGAAAACGTCTCGGATATAAGCGAAAAAAAGGCAAAGGAAGTAAAGATAAAGCTCGACAGTGCGGGACTTTCCGTCTGGTCTATCGGCTCGCCCATAGGAAAGGTCGATATAAAAGACGATTTCGGCGCGGAATGTGACAAATTCAAGAGAGTTCTTGACACGGCACTTATCACAGGCGCAAAATGTATAAGACTTTTCAGTTTCTACGGCACGGAGGGCAAACCCGAATACCGTGACGAGGTGCTTCTCCGCCTCTCGAAATACATAGAGATCGCAAAGGGCAGCGGCGTTATCCTCTGCCACGAGAACGAAAAGGGCATTTACGGCGACACGGCGGCAAGATGCGACGAGATTCTCTCCGCACTCCCCGATCTAAAAGCCGTTTACGACCCCGCAAACTTCATTCAGTGCCATGAGGACACGCTCGCAGCCTGGGCACTCCTCAAAAAGTACGTCTGCTACTTCCATGTAAAGGACTGCCTCGCGAGCGGTGACGTCGTTCCCGCGGGCAAGGGCGTTGCCCACCTTGACAGAATAATTCCCGAATACGGCGAGATGACGGACGCGGGCAAGGCGAGCGGCATTCTCACGCTCGAACCGCACCTCACTTCATTCGTCGGTCTTTCGGGTCTCGAAGCGGGCGAGAAGAGTGAGATTGGAAAACTTTATCACTTTGATTCGGACGAGGCTGCATTCAAATGCGCCGTCGATTCGCTTAAAGAAATTATAAATAACATTTAAGGAGATAAAGAAATGGATATCGTTAGACTTGGTATTATCGGCATCGGTAACATGGGTTCAAGTCACCTTGACAGAATAAGCAAGGGAGAATGCAAAGGGCTGACAGTCACCGCAATCGCGGACATCAAAGAGAGCAGAAGAAAAATGGTCGAAGAAAAATACGAGGGCGTAAAAGTTTTCGACGACGCAATCAAAATGATGGATTCGGGTCTCTGCGATGCCGTTCTCGTTGCCGTTCCGCACTACTTCCACCCCGAATATTCGATCGCGGCGATGAAGAGAGGACTTCACGTCATGTGCGAAAAGCCCGCTGGCGTTTACACGGAGCAGGTCGAAGAAATGATCGCCGAGGCAAACAAGCACCCCGAACTCGTTTTCGGTATGATGTTCAACCAGAGAACGAACTGCGTTTACAGAAAGATGAAAGAGATAATCGCGAGCGGCGAGCTCGGCAATATCCGCCGCACAAACTGGATAATCACGAACTGGTACCGTTCGCAGTGCTACTACGATTCGGGCGACTGGCGCGCAACATGGAGCGGCGAAGGCGGCGGCGTGCTTCTCAATCAGTGCCCGCACAACCTTGACCTCTGGCAGTGGATCTGCGGCATGCCCGTAAGGGTCGACGCGAAATTGCAGTACGGCAAGTGGCACGACATCGAAGTTGAGGACGACGTTACGGCATACGTTGAGTATGCAAACGGTGCGACGGGCTGCTTCATCACCACAACGGGCGACTGCCCCGGCACGAACCGTTTCGAAGTCACTCTTGACGGCGGCAAGCTCGTCTGCGACGGAAGCAAACTGCTCCTTTACAAACTTGATACGCCCGAACCGGAGTTTACAAAGACAAACACATCGCCTTTCGCTACGCCGAAGATCACCGAAATAAACGTTGAAACCGACGGCGAAAACCCGCAGCACAACGGCGTTCTTATCGCATTTGCGGACGCGATCCTCAACGGCGGCAAGCTCGTCGCGGACGGCAGAGAGGGCATAAACGGTCTGACCATTTCGAACGCAATGCACCTTTCCTCGTGGCTCGGCAAGGAAGTTACGATCCCGTTCGACGCAAAGCTCTACAAGAGCGAGCTTATGAAGCGCGTTGCAACTTCAAGACGCAAGGAAAATGTCAAAGAGGTCGTCGCGGACACCTCCTCCTCGTACAATTCGGGTAAATAATAAAGTATATAGAAAAAGGGTGGCAGGTAAACCTGCCACCCTTTTTTATTTGGATATAACTTCCTTTGTCGCACTTATTTTTGAATCCGCATATTTGACAACGTCTTCTATGACGAGCTTTTGAATGGCGGAAATCAATGTTTCCATAAAGTTGAAGTCAATAGAACCGTCATTTTTTATAGGGAGCAAAACTATTTGTTTTTTCAATATTTCGACATTGAACATTGAAGCACCCCAAGCGAAAGTAGAAAACACCTTTGTCATAGCCGAAAGGAAGAATTGAGCATTATCTTTGCTAAACTCAGCACACTTCGGTTTTAATATTTTTATTTTATCCCCAGTAAAATACGGCTTTTCTTGATAAAACATTGTAGCAGTATCCTGACCGAAAGATATTGTATTTCCCGGATTGAGATATTCAACAGGCTCAGCAATATTACCCTTTTTCCCATTCTTTGTACTTTGACGAACAATGTATGGGTGTCCGCCATTTTCAACAATTGTCACTTTGTTTGAGTCAAAGCGTTTCCTATAAGATACAACTTCAAACAAATCTCCAAGCAAAAACTCTCCCCAATTAACGGTATCCACGGCTTTAATCGCATTTTCTTCCTCTTGTGACAATTCATAATTATCAAATCCGCTCGCCTTCAAATACGCTTCCAGCTCCTGCACACGCTCCGCTTCCAGCTCCTGCACACGCTCCGCTTCCAGCTCCTGCACACGCTCCGCTTCCAGCTCCGCTATAAAGGATTCCATAAAGGCGAAGTCGATGGTGCCGTTCTTTGTCGGGAGTCTCAAAAGACATTCTTTGGCTATTCCCCAATGCCTTTTATATCCCATATTTGGAATTTGTTTTTTCCATATAGAGAAAACAAATAGTAGAACATTAGTGCTTTCATAATAAGGACGGAGTACCTTTACATTGTCAAGAACCGAAAAACTATTGCGTGCAATATTCATTGCCTTGGTATGGTCTCCAAAAACAACATATACAGGATTATTTGAATCGCAAATAAATTCTGGCTTGGAATAATATCCAACTATACCATTATTCTCAATGTCACTTGAATATGCTGGGTATATTCCTTTTTCGGATACATCTTCGCCCTTTATTTTTCTCTTAACCGTCATCGGTTTAAACAGCTGGGTAATTTTGAATTCGCCCCACTTAACATTCCTCAGCTTTTCGTCAAGTGAGGCATTCATTTTCCCAGGCGTTCATCGTCCTCCGAATTCTGATTTTTCAGAATTTCCGATACTTCCCATGCAAGATAGTCGCTTACCGTTTTCTTGAAATCTTCAAGAGTAGGCTTTGTGTCGACAGGCGCTCTCTGATTCCAGTCTGCGCCGTTTTCGGGGTCGATTCTGCCTTCGTAATATTCGTCCTCCGTAAAAATGTTCAGCTTTGACTTGCCGAAGCGCACAAGGTCTACAATCTCCTGATAGCGTTCCTCCGCACGGTCGATATTGTAAAGGTTACACCTTGCCTTTTTACGGTTCGTTCTCTTATATCCGTCGTTTGAAAAATCAATAAATTTTACGACATCGTCACTCCGATGCACTTCACCGACGCGGAAAACATATATGTGCGTCTGAACGCTCGACTTGCCGATAAACAGATCCACCGGCATTTTAATGCTGGCAAGCAGGGTGTTGTGCTTTAATATCTTTTGGTTATATTCTTTTGCCTTACCGCTTCCTGCCGAACTCTGAATTATAATTGCGGCATACCCTCTATTCATCATCGACAGAGCTTTTTCAACGAAAACCATTCCTTTTCCCTTCTCCGAATACGGAGGATTCAGAACGAACGCGTCTGCCGGGAACTTCTCATCGGTTCTGCCGAAGCCGTAATTACCGTTAAAATCGAGAAGCGAGTTCTCATTGATTATGTTTGAGCTGCCGTCGCCCATCAAAATCATATTGAGGATAGCAAGCATATAAATATCTTTATTTATTTCAATACCGAGCAGCTGTTCGGCTTTGATGGCTATGTTTTTCCTGACAAGCTCATCGGGAGACTTTATCGTTTCTTTTGCGTCCGCAATCATTTCATTCATCGCGGCAACAAGCAGCCCCGCAGAACCTGTCGCAAAGTCCCATACATAGGAATCCTTATTAACTCTCGTAAGGCGTGCCAAAAGAGTGGCAACGTACGGAGGCGTCAGGACAATATCATTCAGCTTATCCTGTGAATAGCCGAACCAGCTGTACATTTCATTAAAGAGTTTCCCCGTAAAGTCGATAGTCAGTCCGACTTTATAGTACACTCCCAACTCGTCAACAATTTTTGTGAATACACGCTTTAACTGACTTTCGCCGTCAATTACCCTGTTTCTATTATCGTCGGTAAGAGTGTTTTCCAATTCGCGGAGTATCATATCTACTTTTTTGCTCGGCAGATTTTTCTCATTCAAAAAATTCTTGACTTTGCGCAGAATAATATCGCCGTCTTGGTCTCCTTTCTCCTCGGACGATTTCAATTCCTGCTTTTCAAGAGGGTGAACCTTGTCGGGTATTCCGAGAGTAGCCATTATCGTTGCGGCAATAATATTTATTCTGTCCTTCGCGCTGATTCCGTTTTCTTCTTTGAAAACATCATTATTAAAGTCTTTTAGACTTTTATCTATATCACGCTCTCTTTGTTCTTTAATTTTATCTATTTCTTCCTGCGTAAGTTGCAGTTTTTTTATCCGTTCAACAAATTCATCAAAATTTTCTTTTCGGAGGAAAGAAAGGTCTGTGTAATCGCCTATTTTTTGACCTACGCCAAAATTGCTTTTAGAAACGTAGTAAACGCCTATTTCGCGTTCTACCCCCCCCCCACGTCATTTTTGAAGCCTGTGACACCTATCGCTATTATTTCGGAGTATGTTGTATAATGAAGTAATGCATTGGCATAATGAACAGCACCGTTTACGGCGTAAGAATTTATGCTTTTGAAATCGGGATTATCGTTCTTGCCTTTATTCGTAACATTTCCGTCCGAATCGGGTTTGACGAGCTTATCCTTATACCCTTTGTATTCGATGAGGACAGGATAATAATTCAGGTTTTTGTCTTGCAGAATAAGTTTCGCATCGGGTCTGTTTCCGCCGACGCCGCCGTTTTTCGACAAATAGTTACTAAGCGCAGTGTCGATCTCTTTGTTAAGAGATTCCTGTTCGAGCTTGTAATTAAGCCCATAGCTGCTGAGTTCCCTGTTGGTCAAATTCGCAACATTCGGTTCAATAGATTGAATTGTTTTTGCCATTGTTTTGCCTCCGTATTATTTTTGATGAATTTTCCGAATTTTGTGCAATTAAAAACGAATAACACACAATTCTACTATATTATATCATATAAAATCGGATTTTGCAATATGCAATAAAAAAATTGCCGTTTTCACGGCATTTTTTCATTTTAACTCTGCTTTCCACTCTCCGCCGTCTATCACATAGATAAACTCGGAAAGAGACGGCGA
Organism: uncultured Eubacteriales bacterium; assembly: GCA_934385225.1. Classification (GTDB taxonomy): domain Bacteria; phylum Bacillota; class Clostridia; order Oscillospirales; family CAG-272; genus SIG710. Next base: position 1,219 of record CAKRPQ010000019.1, on the reverse strand, counting down.
TTCCATGACGCGGATAAGCTCTTCAAGGTCGTTTACGGTGTCAAATTCCGCGAGGCGCGAGCGCTCCACCCACTCCATTTCGCCTTCGTCTGACGAAACGAGCGTCCCCGAATATCGGTCGGCTTTATAGAGAAAAACTACGTATCTGCCGTCGTCCGTCGGGAACTGCTTTACGCCGACAAGGCGCGGGGACAGGACATCAAGCCCCGTTTCCTCTTTCATTTCGCGTATGCAGGCGTCGGTAAAAGATTCACCGCTCTCGACGTGGCCGCCCGGCAGCGCATAGCCGTGCCAGTCATTTTTTACGCGGTTTTGAAGCAGAATTTTATCTCCGTTTGTGATAAGGCAAAGCACCGTAAGCTCGACACGTTCCGTTCGGTCGCGGTGCTCGTTTTCGGCGGTTGCGTTCTGATTTTTGTTCATCTTGTCAGCCATACGAGATACTCCGTTGTTCCTTCTTCAAATTTTTTTGTTTCGGTGACATGAAAGCCATGCTTTTCATAGAATGAGATCGCACGAACATTCTTTTGGAGAGCCCAAAGTCCGTTTGCGCCAAGCCCGCGGACGGCAAAATCAATAAGACGTGAGCCGATTCCGCCGCTTTGAAAGAACGGATCGACATAAAGGTTAATAATTTCGGCGTCGCGCACGCAAACAAAGCCTTTTACGATCCCGTTTTCGTCGTAAACGAACAAATTATTAAGTGTTTCGGGTTTAACGAAATAATTTTCAATAACGGAAACGACCTGCAACTCGCCGAAAGAATACCCTTCGTCTCCGAAAATAGGAAAATAATTTATTCTGTTATTGAAAACGAAGATTTCAGCCACTCTCGAAAGGTCATTTCGGGTCGCTTTTCTGATAAGAAACATATTTTCAACCTCAAAGGATAAATTTGAGCCAAAGACGCAAAACGGGAAAGAAAATTCGCATTTTAAGAGGAGCCGACTTCTCCGCCGTTTTTATTACGACGCAGTTTTTGAAAAAAATCGTAAAATAAAGAAAAAAGGCTGCCACGAATTACTTCATGACAACCGCCCTTCAAACAAAACTGGAAATAATGTAAAAAGGGGAGATGGAAACGGATACGTTCCTATGAAGTCGAACACAATTCACAAATGTGATCATATCGACCGTCAAAAATCATATCCATTGAAAACCGAACAAAGGGAGTAAACGAAACTCAAACAAAACTTGAACAAGCAGTTCAAGCCCTCGG
>CAKRPQ010000018.1 GCA_934385225.1 uncultured Eubacteriales bacterium | reverse complement strand
TAAAGGCGATTGCGTACAAGTTTCCTATTGAGCAAAAGGTGCTCACGCAATTTGATGAATGCGGGGCATCTGTTGAGTGTGTTTGTCTTATATCCAAAGGCAGTAAAGAAACGATTTAATATTATAAGGCGCATAAAACCGAGGCAAGATGGTAAAATGAACATTAAAATTAAAAAAGAAGAACTTAACGAAAATTTGGCAAAAACACTTCTCGATTATTCGAAAATCTGGGAGGCGGAGGACTCCTGCTACGGATACCACGCGAACTCCGAGGGCGACATTGAAGGCAGAGACATTTTCGTCGCCTACGACGGCGAAAAGGCGGCCGGATACCTCTTCGGCATAAGAACAAACGCAAAGGAAAACTCGCAGGCGATACCTGCGGGGACTCCCATATTCGAAATCGAAGAGATTTTCGTCCTTCCCGAATACAGAAGTCACGGGATAGGCGGAATGTTATTTACCGAATGTGAAAAGGAAATTTCGGACATCGAATATTTCACACTCTCGACGGGAACAAAAAACTACAAAAGTATTATGCATTTCTACATCGAAATGATGGGTATGACTTTCAGAAGTGCACGTCTCTTCAAGAAAAAAGCAAAATAATATAAAAAAGAACATAAATGTATTGACTTTATCGGGCGCGGGTGGTATAATCTGCCTATGTGTGCCGCAGCACATAAGAGAGGGGACTATATGGAATTTCTTAAAGACAGGCGGAAGATAAACAGCGTCATTTTTATGCTGTCCGCAATTTACATGGTGAGTTATCTCACAAGAAACAATTACAGCACCGTTATTTCGACAATAATAACGGCGGAGGGCTTCACAAAGGAAGTAGCCTCTTACGCTGTCACCGCAAGCCTTATCACCTACGGTGCGGGACAGCTTTTGAGCGGATTTTTCGGCGACAGAATACAGCCGAGGATACTCATTATCGCAGGGCTTATCACGTCATCGGCAATGAATCTGATGCTCCCGTTTTCGGGCAGTCCGTACCTCAACGCCGCGCTCTGGGCGGTAAACGGTCTTGCGCAGGCATTTATGTGGCCTCCGATGGTCAAGCTGATGACAGCGGTCTTTGACCCCGAAACATACTCTTCCGCGTGCGTAAAAGTCTCTTACGGAAGCGCGGCGGGAACGCTTCTCCTTTACCTTTGCTGTCCGCTTATAATCAGGCTCGCAGGCTGGAAATACTGCTTCTTTATCTCTGCGGCATCCGGAATTATCATGGCGGTTATCACATACTGCTTCTGCCCGAAAATCGACATGAACAGAAAGGCTGTAAAGCAGATCGCCGAAGCCGAGAAAAAAGGTGCGGATAGCATACGACTCCCGAAAATTCTTATTCTTATCACGGGAATAATTATGATCGGTATCATTCTTCAAGGCTCGCTCCGCGACGGCGTTACAACATGGATGCCTACGTTTATAAAGGAAACTTTCAGTCTCGGAGACGAAATTTCCATTCTTTCAGGTGTGTTCCTCCCGATTTTCTCGATGCTTTCCTATTCGCTCACGCTTTTCATTCACAAAAAACTGATAAAGAACGAGCTTCTTTGCGCGGGTGCGATCTTCACGCTCTGCGCTATGGTTTCGGCTATCCTCGGCTTTGTGTATGACAAAAGCCCGATCATTTCCGTTCCGCTTATCGCCGTTATCGTCGCTTGTATGCACGGCGCAAACCTCATTCTCGTTTGCATGGTTCCCGCAAAATATAATAAATACGGAAATGTTTCGTTCATTTCGGGACTTCTCAACTCGTGTACATACATCGGCAGCGCAATCTCAACTTACGCGATTGCCGTTTATTCCGACAACTTCGGTTGGAGAGCAACCGTCTTTCTCTGGGTAGGAATTGCCGCACTCGGTGCAGCAATATGCGCTATTGTTTCGCGTCCCTGGAAGAAAACAACCGATTAAAAAGGGCTTATGCCCTTTTTAATTTGCCTTTGAATGTGAAAATTAACAGTATGTTCAAGCAATCGGAAGCATTTTGCGCTATAATAATATGGATTGCAATTTGAGGCAATATTATATTATAGGAAAGGAATGATAAATTGTCGAACTCAAAAAGGCTTCTCTGCCTTATAATGACCATTATTTTGCTTTTATCTTCCGCTCTGCTTCCCTGCTATGCGGAAAGCGCAAAAAGTGCGAAAAGCGCGAAAAAAGCCGCTAATTCGGTTCTTGCCGACGGCGTTTACAACATAAAAAACGCGAAAACAGGTCTTTACATTGATTCATACGATTTAATATACGACGCAAACGGCTCCTCGTATCTTGACGAAAAGAACGGCGGAAGCGCCCAGGACATTTATGTAAAGCGTCTTGACGACGGCTCGTACCTGCTCTACCCGCAAAGTGAAAACGCCGAATACGCCATAAGCGTAAAGGACGGCACGGAGGAAGGCTCTACGCTCTCAAAAAGCAAGGAAGCCGGGAAAAACGAAAAATTCGTCATATACGCTGCGGGAAACGGCAGCTACAACATCTCACCCGCAAATCAAAGCGGAGATCCCGTAACCTTCGGCGTATCGGAGGAACTTTCAAAGTACAAGCACAATTACGTTTCGCTCTGCGACTACACGGGCAAAAGCGACCAAATGTGGGTCTTTGAAGAGGTCAAAACAAGCGGCCTTTCGCTTGCTTTCGGAGTCACAAAGGTCAAGCTTTACAGCGTCGGCAAGCTCTACGCGACGCTCACACCCTACAACTACGGCACTCACAACATAAAATGGACGTCAAGCGACGAAAACATTCTTATGATAGACGGAGGCGGCAACTACTGCGCGCTCGCAAAGGGTTCCGTAACCGTCACAGCCGAATGCGAGGGCATGACAGCCGAATGTACTGTCGTCGTCAGCGAAAGCAAGGCATTCTCGTGGTTCAGCCAGCACAGCGTCGCAAACAGTGACTGGAACGCAGAGGCACTCTCGGATATTTACTTCACGTCGGGCGGTCTGCGCAAGCGTTTCATGATCGACAAGTACGGCAAAGGCAGAGACTGGATGGACGAGGGCTGCTACCTCACGTCGATCGCAATGGTCCTGAGCAACCTCGGTGCTACTATGACAAAGGGATATGATTTCAGAAGCGGTCAAAGCGGTGATCTTCCCGCCGACCCCTACACCGTCGCTCTTGCAAATTCGGGCAACACGGGTTCCGTATCCTCAAAGGCGGTTTTAAGCGGAAACCCGATACTCGTTTCAAGAAGCAATATCGAATCGCGTTTCGCCGTTGCGGGACACAAGATAACATCTGAAATTTCCTACGGCGTCTCCCCGAAGGACATAAAAGAGGCTCTCGACGAGCACCCCGAAGGCGTTATCGTCTATTTCTCGATGACAAGAAAAAACCGCTCGCACTACATTGTGTTCACAAAGTGCCTTAATCCCGACGCAAAAAATTCGTCCGATTACCGCTTTGAAGTCTGCGATTCCGCTTCATACGACGCCGAACGCGGCGATCACATTCCGTTTGAAAAATGCATTTCTTACACGAGTGAGGGCTATCGTCTCTCATACGCGGTAAGTATACTCACATACAGTTTAGTCGACTGATTTTAAGGAGTAAATATGATAGCGACAATAGTATTTATTGAAGTCAAGCCCGATAAAATAGAGGATTTCAAGAAAATCACACTCTACAATCACGAAAACTCGCGCAAGGAGGCGGGAAATGTCCGTTTTGACGTACTTCAAAGTGCGGACGATCCGACAAAGTTCAATCTTTACGAGGTCTACCTCGACGAAGAGGCTGCTGCCGAACACAAAAAGACAGAGCACTACGCAAAGTGGAGAGCCGAGGTCGAAAACTATATGGCAGTTCCCCGTCATTCGCTGAAAACAACACCGCTCGCATTCGACTGACACACCTGAAAATCAAAGAGCCGAAAGTTTCAATAACTTTCGGCTCTTTTTGTGTTTAGGCTTAGAAATATCCCTCGCAAACGAGCAGACGGAGAACATTCGCCTCCCTCTCAAACATTGCGCCGTTATACGGGCTGTTTTTTACGCACAGGTTCTTTTCTATCGCGACTTCGGGCGCGACAAATTCAAGTCTGTATGCCTCCTCCGCTTCGTACCCGTCGAGCTTCTGCGGTATCAAGCCCTCTCTGACCTTACAAAAATAGTAGAAATTATCCTGCACAAACCTCTCCGTAATGTCTTTGTCGCTTCGCTGAACGCGGTGAACAACACCGTATTCCCTGATACTTTCGGGGATAACAACAAGTCCCGCTTCCTCGCCCGTTTCACGCACAAGTGCGTCTGTCGGTGTTTCTCCCGCTTCGATACCGCCGCCGGGGAATTTGTAATAATCATATTTAAGACTGTGAACCATTGCGACCTTTCCATCCGAAATAATAATTGCGCGTGCGGAATTTCGGACAAACGAATGTGTGCAATTTTCATGGTCTTTTTTATCCATTTCAAAAAGAAGTCTCATTTTTCGCCTCACATAACCGTGCTGTAATCGGAAAGACATTCGGCTATTTTTTTGTCATATCCGTTTTCCCAGAAAAGGCATTTTGACTCGTCAACACCGAGCTTATCGCCCGTAAGCGCAAGCGCAATAGCGCGACAACCACCGTTACAGCGCTCAAAGTAAACGCAGTTTCCGCATTTTCCGTTCTTTTCGCGCAGAGTTCCGAGCGTTGTACAGACCTCGTCAAGATATTTTCCGTCCGAAAGCAATTCGCGAAGAGGCGTTTCCTTTACATTTCCGAGAAAATCTTTATGCTGCTCGTAATATCCCGACATCTGATGACACGGGAACACATTTCCGTTTGCCCCGACGGCAATCATTCCCCTGTTTCCCTTGCACACGGGCGCACTGCTACGGTATTTGCCCGTACAGGAATTTACCGCAGCCAGAGTATAGAATTTCGTCCTCGGATAAAGAGTTCCGAACTGCCAGACGGTAAGAGCCATATTGTGATCGCCCGATGCGTACTTCTCCCAGAGAAGCAAAGCCTCATCGAAGTATTCTTCAAGCGTAAGGCAGGCATCGCCCGCGTTCCGCACCCACCGCGGAGCTTCCGTCGTGCGAATGACGCGCATTTCGGAAACACCCATTTTATCGAATATTTCCGCCGTTTGGAGCATGGAAGCGCGGTTACGGCGGTTCACGTTCGTCTGCACCTTGACGGGAAAGCCGTTTTCAAGGCAAAGCGAAACCGCTTTCAGAGCCGTCTCCTCCGCGCCCTTATGGTTACGCATCCAGTCGTGATAACCGATACCGTCAAAGGATATTTTCATAAGCGGAACACAGCCTATCGACCTCATATTGTCAAGCGCCTGCTTGTTTATAAAATATCCGTTCGTATTCAGCTCCTCAACATACATTCCGCGCGCGTAAATTCCTTCGAGAATATCGAAAAAATTCTTATGGAGCATCGGTTCTCCGCCCGTTATCGTAAAGGCGTTTATTCCGCAGTCGCGAGCCTCGTCAAGGAGGCGATTTGCCTCGTCCATGCTCCATTCGCTCATAAGCGGGGCATTATCCGCCGCGTTAAAGCAATGAATACAGTTATAGTTGCACTTTCCCGTTATCATAAGGTTCATTGCGGGAAAATAACGGTTCGGGCAGGTGCGCGCCCTGCTCCACTCGGATAGTTTTTCGCCGCTTTCAGCCCTATGAATAAAGCCTTTTTCAAACAGCACTTTCGCAAGCGCGCTTTCGCTTTCGGACGGAAGTTCCGTTTCGCCGTCGCATAGCGCAAGAAACTCAAATTCTTCTCTTTTAAGCCCGCGTGCATTACGCTCGCCCTTTATGTAGCAGGCATACGGAACAAGCGTCCATTCACGCAAAGCGATATTTTCGTTCAATATATAACGCATATAATTCTCACGGGCTGTCAAATCTCTTTGCAGCCCGTTTCCTTTATCAAATCAATAAGCACTTATACGGGATATCCGTATTTCGGGGAAAATTCGCGGTTAACTCATCTTAAAACGAGAGTTTGTTGCCACCTTTTCTGTTAGCGGGGTGGAAGCACTCACGGGGGGTTCCCGCCTTTGCTGCCGCTATAATAGCCTCTATAATAGTTGCCCAAAGAGAACCCGTGACTGCATGGGGATCAACGCCCCAATACATACATCTGCAACAGGTGCCTCTGACACCGTATGTTGATCTTCCGTCTACATAATGCTTACATTTGTAACCGCAGGTAGTTTTAAGATTTCCTCTATCCGAATAGCACCCGCCGCCCGACACGTTATCAAGCTCGTCATCGGAGAGTTCCCCTGTCTTAGGGTGCAGAAGCTCAAAATATGCCTTTGCGTTCTCCTCGCTGATTTCTTCGCCGTTTTCTTTTGCAAAAGTCATAAGTTCTTCGGGCGTTTTTGCCTCTTTCGCCTTTGAAATAAGTTCATTGTTAAGTTCCATTTCAATATACTCCGTTCGTTTTATCTTTTTTTGTTACACTCGTGGTTACAAAGCCACAGACCCTTTTCGTAGGTACAATATTTGCAATGGTCACATATTGCCATATTACCGCAATTTTTACATACTCCTCCCAAAACCGTTTCGAAAAATTCGCCGCCGCATTTTTCGCATATAAAAGCTGTGCAGCCATGACAGACAGTTACAATTTCTCTGCCGTCATTTACGTGGCAGCCTCCGCCCGACACATTGTCAAGCTCGTCGTCGGCAACCTCGCCGCTTTGCGGGTGGATAAGGTCAAAATACGCCTTTGCGCTCTCCTCGGTCATTTCGCTTCCGTTTTCTTTTGCAAACGCCATAAGTTCCTCGGGCGTTTTTGCCTCTTTCGCCTTTGCTATAAGTTCATTGTTAAGTTCCATTTCTAACATACTCCGCTCGTATTATCTTTTTTTGTTGCCCTCGTAGTTACAAAGCCACAGAGCCTTTTCGTAGGTGCAATATTTGCAGTGGTCGCATATTGCCATACTACCGCAATTTTTACATACTCCTCCCACAGCCGTTTCGAAAAATTCGCCGCCGCATTTTTCGCATATAAAAGCTGTGCAGCAGTCGCAGACTGTTACAACTTCTCTGCCGTCATTCGTATGGCAGTGTCCGCCTGACACATTGTCAAGCTCGTCATCGGAAACCTCGCCGCTTTGCGGGTGAATCAGGTCAAAGTACGCTTTTGCACTCTCCTCGGTCATTTCGTTTCCGTTTTCTTTTGCAAACGACATAAGTTCCTCGGGCGTTTTTGCCTCTTTCGCCTTTGCTATAAGTTCTTTGTTCATATTCATTTCATTATACCATTCTCTTCTTATTATTGTGATTATCTTTGTTGCAAAGCCACAGCCCCTTTTCGTAGGTGCAATATTTGCAGCGATTGCAATATGCTGTACGACCGCATCTTCTACAAACTATCACTCCCCAACTCGCTCTTTCATTACCACAGTCACATTTTTTGCATGAAAAACCTGTGCAGCTATGACCGACCGTTACAATTTCTCTGCCGTCATCCGTATGACAGCCTCCGCCCGACACATTGGCAAGCTCGTCGTCGGCAACCTCGCCGCTCTGCGGGTGGATAAGGTCAAAATACGCCTTTGCGCTCTCCTCGGTCATTTCGCCTCCGTTTTCCTTGGCAAGCGCTATAAGCTCCTCGGGGGTTTTTGCCTCTTTCGCCTTTGCAATAAGTTCACTGCTTAGTTCCATCTCGGCTCAAATCCTTTCACTATTATTTATGTTTATGAGTGCACAACCAAAGTCCTTTTTCATATTTACACCACATGCAGTTATTGCAGGACGCAAGAGCTCCGCAAACAGAACAGACTTTTGCGACAACTATATTTGCTCTTTCGCCTCTGAAACATTTCTTACATAAAAACTCACTGCAACAGTGTGCTGCCGAAACGACAAGGTTATCATCTTTATAACAACCGCCGCCTGCAACGTTATCGAGTTCTTCATCGGCAACCTCGCCGTTCTGCGGGTGGATCAGGTCAAAATACGCTTTTGCGCTCTCCTCGGTCAATTCCTCGCCGTTTTCCTTTGCAAGTATCATAAGTTCTTCGGGATTTTTGGCTTCTTTTGCCTTTGCCATAAGTTCGGTGCTCATTTCCATCGCTTATTCCTCCGTTCGGTTATTGTTTTTCTTTTTTTGCCGCAAAGACGCAAAGCGTCTCTGTATGTGCATTAAATCAGTCTCTTGCCGCTCTTGCGCTTTTTGTAGCACTCATCGCAAAGTGTTCCGTGGAACGGTCCTTTGCGCGACCCGCATATAATGCAACGTGTGGCGGTCATTACGCCACCGCTTACGTCGTCAAGTTCTTCGTCCGATATTTCTTCGACGTTTTCATTTTTTTCGGAAATCTTTGTTTCTTCGAGTGATTCATTGTTCCGTTTCATCGCTTGTTCTCCTTTTTATCATTTGTGTTTGTTGTGGATAATTCTCTTTTTATCGAGAATGTTGTCATTCAGTATCTTATTGTTTGGTTCGCCGTTTGCGTTAATGATTTTAGTGTCGAAAATGCTATTGTTTATTTTCGGGTCAATGTCAACGTTACGAGTATTGATTTTAATATCGAAATTATTAATAATCAGATTCATATCAACCGCATTATTGTTAAAATTAAATTCTGCGCCGCCCGACACGTTTTCGAGTGCCTTATCGGAAATTTCTTTATTCTTCATATCCGTCACCTCACCCCCGACTTTCTGTCAGTTTCCTTTGTTATCCCTCTTGCACGCATAGCAATAGCCGTCATACATAATGCTGTACGCTCCGCACCACTTGCAGGTTCCGTGCTTGCCGTCGCCGACTATAACTTTTATTCCGCCGTCAACCTTTTCGAGATCGGTTTCGTCAAGTTCGGTTCCTTCCGTCTTTTTAATGAGGTCGATTCTGTTCTCTGCGTTTTTCATCGCGTTTCTCCTTTAATAATATTTTTTATGTTTAACCGTGTAAATGTTTTCGAAGTATGCCGAGTGCGCTTCCGTGCAGTATTTTTATGTATGCATACGATATTCCGATTCTTGCCGCTATATCTTTAAGCGTCATTCCCTTATAGTACCGCAGAATTACGATTTCGCGCGAGCGCTTGTCGAGTTTCATCAGTGCTTTTCCGAGTTTTTCAATCGATTCCGCTCTGATAATTTCATCGTCTGCATTTTCCTCGCCGCAAAGATTATCGGCAAGCTCCGAATGGACGCGCCTTGTGCGGAAATAGTCGATAACGGTATTCCGCGTGATCGTATAGATCCATGTCGAGACCGACGCGAGTTCTCCGTCAAATGTATCGTACTTCTCGTAAACTTTAAGAAAGGTTTCGCTGACAAGATCCTCCGCGTCGTCCTTGTTTTGCAATTTTCCGAAGATATACCGTCTGACCTTGCCGCAGTATTCTTTATAAAGTGCTTCTTTTTCCGCAATCAGGCTCATATTTCACCGTCCCGTTTGTCTTTGTCTTTATATTTAACTCTGACTCTATCGGTCGGATTCGCCTCGCCCGCGGCATTTACAAAAGAAAGGTCGTCGTCCGATATTTCCGCTCCGTATTCGCTCTCCGTTTCGGAAATAAGAGCTTTCAAAAGCGGGTCGCTTTCAAATCTCTGGTAATCAAAGAGCTTAAAAAGCGTTTCTTCGCTTACTTGTCTTTTCATATCGTCTGCTCCGTTTTTCTTTTTCTCCACTCTCTTTCTCCTTTCTGCTTATTTATACGAACGAAAAAAGAAAATGGCTACTGTTTTTTAAAAAATTTTTGGACGCGCGGCTACGGATTCGTTCCCTGCGTGCCGTCAAGTCTCTGGCGGGCTACAAGCTCGGCAAAAAAGCCGTTCTTTGCGATCAGTTCGTCATACCTTCCGTCCTCGATGATCTTTCCTTTGTCAAGCACTATTATTCTGTCGCACTGTTTAATCGTCGAAAGGCGGTGCGCTATGACTATTCGCGTGCATTTAAGCGCGTCGAGCGACTCGGACACCTTTTTCTGCGTCAGATTGTCAAGCGCACTGGTTGCCTCGTCAAACATCAATATCTTCGGCTTCGGCGCAACGGCACGGGCTATCATAAGTCGCTGGCGCTGTCCGCCCGATATGCCTCCCGATCCTTCGGAGATTATCGTATTCATTCCCATCGGCATTTTTCTTATATCATCGGCAATACCCGCGATTTCTGCCGCCTCCCAGGCGTCATTTTGCGATAGCCACGGCGCGGAAATAACGATATTAGAATAAATATCGCCCTGGAACAGCTTTCCGTTCTGCATGACGGTGCCTATACGGCGGCGCAATGACCTCAGATCTATTCTTTCAAGGTCTTTTCCGTCGTAGTAGATCGCGCCTTTCTGCGGACGTTCAAATCCGAGCATAAGACGCATGAGCGTCGACTTTCCGCAGCCGGTTTTTCCGACTATGGCGACATACTGCCCCGGACGGATTTTAAGCGAGAGGTCATCAATGACATTCGGCATATTTTCGCTGTATCTGAAAGAGACGTTATTAAGCTCTATTCCGCCCGAAAGGCGCGACAGAACCTGTTTCCCGTCCGAAACTTCGGGCAACGCATCAAAAAACGGCTTTACCATAGTCAGTATCGGCTTTATCTGAGCGACTGTGAGAGCAATTCCCGCAAGCGACATAAACGCGCCCGACACCATACCGTAGGCGGTGTTGAAGGCATAATAGTCGGATACGGAAATGCCCGATTTTAAGGACGCACCGTACATAACTATCGTTCCGACAAGGCTTATGGCAAGGCTTATAACGGAATTTATCTTTATAAACGCCGGCGGATTATACGTCATTTTCGCGCTTTTTGCGTAAAGGTTACCCCATCTTGCAAACGCGCGTTTTTCCGCACCCGCGAGCTTTATTTTCTGTATTCCCGTGATAAGAGCATAGGTCATACCGCTCTCTTTGCCCGAAAGCTCCATCTGCTCGGTACTTATTTTCATCTGAACAAAAGACGAAATCACCGAGAACAGAACCGTCACAAGGATAACGGCAAGCGCGGGGACAACGAGAGAACGCGCGTATATGAATATCTGCGATATGTAAACGAGCGAAAACACGGAGGTGAGTCCCGTCGAAAGGACGGACGACGCAAGCATTTTACAAAGCGGTCCGACCTGCGAGGCGCGGTTTGAAAGTTCGCCCGAGCTATACTGCTTGAAAAAGTCGGCGGGAAGCGACATCACGCGCATCATTGTCGCCGCATCGACGGATACATTCAGTTTCGTTTCGATTCGCGCCTCGATCATACTTTTGACGGCTGAAATCAGGAGCGTACTCACCGAAACGCAGACCGAAAAGATAGTGACTGACACAAGAAGTCTGATACTCCCCGACGCGAGCACGGTTCCGAAAAGGAGCTTGCTTATCACGGGAGAGATCATTCCAAGAAGCGAGAGCGCGAGCGTAGCAAGTCCTATCATAACGAAATCCGATAAGGAAAGCGTCCGCGCAATATAAACGGCAAGCGACGAAATTCCGATTTTTTTAAGCGGGAACGGTTTATAGAACGCGATTGCCTCATCAGAGAGCAGATCGCAGTTTTTGCACGTTACGCGTTTGCGTTTTCCCGTTTCGTAGTCAAAATAGGTGTACCCCGACAGCCCCGTCGGGATAAGAGCGACCACTCTGCCGCTCTCTTTAAGTTCTCCGAGCATAGCACCGATTGCGCCGTTCTGCCAGCCTTTGTCCAATTTCACCGTGCGTCTCATAATGCCGTTCGGACGCATAAGGTATTCAAGCTGTTCGTTCATATCGGTGATATTATCGGGGACTTCCCTGCTTTTCACATGGTAGTATTTGAGTATTTCGTCTATTGCGTCCTTTGTGACCGCGCGATTATCGTTAATGGCAGCTTCGATCCTCTTGCCCATTACGGCTGACGCCATATTGGCAAACGCCTCGGCAAAAGCGTCGTCGTCGTTCTGTTTGCGATCTCTTATCTGTTCGTCAAACCAACCCATAGCCGTTTTTGCCTCCTTTACCCGTTCGATACGAGCTGCGTATATGCGCCGCCGTCTTTCATAAGTTCATCGTGCGTTCCGCGCTCGACTACATTGCCGCCGTCAAGGACGATTATCTCGTCGCAGTCGCGTATTGTGGAAAGTCTGTGCGCGACGACGATGCAGGTTATGCCGCGATCCTTTATAGACTTCACTACGTCATACTCCGTCTTTGCGTCAAGGGCGCTCGTCGCCTCGTCAAGAATAATTATCGTCGGATCCTGTGCCAGCACGCGCGCGATTTCCATACGTTGTCTCTGACCGCCCGAAAAATCCTTTCCGCCCTCGGTGATCCTATACTGATAACCGCCGTCGCGCTGCATAATGTCCTCGTGAAGCTGTGCGTCGCGCGCAGCCATTATCATTTCGAAGTCCTCGATGGAATTATCCCACATTTTTATATTGTTTGCGATGGTATCCTCAAACAGGATTATATCCTGATCCACCACGGCAAGAGAGCCTGTAAAAACGCTTCGGTCGATCTCGGAAACGGGCTTACCGTCAAAGAGTATCTCACCGCTCCACGGCGTATAAAGCCCTGATATTAGCTTGGAAATTGTCGATTTTCCGCACCCGGACGAGCCGACAAGTGCCACGCGGCTGCCCGATTTCAGCGTCATACTGAAATTCTTTATAAGCGGTTCGGCGAGGCGCGAATAGCCGAACGTCACGTTTTTTACTTCGATATTTCCCGAAAGTTTATCGTATTCGGCAGTTTCATCATCATTTTTGTCGCTTTCAAAGACGGTATCGGTCGGATATTTCATAATATCCTCGATACGCTCCATATCCGTCCGCATTTCCTGCAAGGTTTGACCCGCGGAAACGAACGTCATTGCGGGCGAAACGAACGACGAAAGAAATCCCTGAAACGCCATAATCATACCGACGGTAAATTCGCCTCTCATTGCGAGAAAAACGCCCGTCATGAGCACGGCCGTGCCGCAAAGAGAGCTTACAAGAGCGGGAAGCAGACCGAGTATCTGATTCATTCTCTGAAATTTAACGCTGCTTGCGTTGACGCTCGCCTGATAACCTGCCCATTTTTCAAAAAAGCCGTTTTCCGCGCCGCTCGCCTTTATCGTTTCGATCATTTCTATTCCCGCGACGGTTGTACCAGCGAGCTTGCCCGCGTCACGCATCTGAACGCGGGTAATATTGATACGTTTTTTCGAAATAATATTCGAAAGGATAAGGTTTATTATAACCGAGACAAGCCCGATAAGCGTCAGAATAAAGCTGTATCTGAGCATAACGACAAGATAAAACACCATCATTACGGCGTCAAGAGCAAGCGGGGCAAAGGTATTTACAAGCTGTCCCGCGATAAGGGCGTTTGACGACTGGCGTCCCTGAATATCGCCCGCCATACGCTGCGAGAAGAACTCCATCGGCATACGCAGTATCTTCCACATAAATTCGGTACTGCCGACCATTGCGAGCTTTCCGTTTATGCGAAGCGAATAGACCGCCTGTATCCATGCGACGACAAGCTGCACTATGCTTATTCCCGCAAAGGCAACGATAAAAGGCGTCTGCCATTCGGGGTTTTCGCCCGTCAGAAGTTTGTCGAGAAAAATGCGCGAAAACGCGGGTGTTATGATACCGAGAAGCGACGAAATGACGGTAGTCAAAACAACAAACGCTATCGCCGCGCCTGCGCCGACAAGTCTCTTTTTTGCGTATGAGATCATTGACTGCTGTCTGCCTTCGGGTACAAAATCCTCGCTCGGCTCAAAAAGCAGGCATATCCCCGTAAAAGAAGCGTCAAAATCGCTCATAGGAACTGTATACGTTCCCTTGGCGGGGTCATTCAGTACCGCCTTATTTCCTTTGAAACCGTCAAGAACGACAAAGTGGTTGAAATTCCAGTGAATAATGCAAGGGAATTTCCCTTCTTTTTTCAGTGCTTCGGGTTCATAGCGATACCCTTTTGCCGAAAGTCCGTAGCTTCTCGCGGCACGGAGAATATTTCTCGCGTTTGAGCCGTCTCGCGAAACTCCGCAGTCGCGGCGCACCTCTTCAAGCGGGATCCACTTTTCGTAGTAGGCGAGGATCATCGCAAGGCTCGCCGCTCCGCATTCGAGAGCCTCCATCTGCATTACGACGGGAACTTTGGCGACGCCGTTTGTTACCGGAGACTTTATTTTCTTGTTTGCCTTCATTCAAAAGCACCTCAGTTCAGAACAAAGTCAAGCGGGCGCACGCGCTCGGTAACGACCGACAAAGCATATGTGCCGTCGGGAAGTCCGTCAGTGCCGATTTCAAGGGCATACACCCAGTCGCCCTCGGAAACACCTACAAGATGCATAAGGTACGGATCGGTGTTCTCGTCCGTCCGAACGGGCTTTTCGGGTCTGTCCGCGACCGAATATTCGTTTCCTCCGACTGAAATTATCGTTTTCTCGCCGACCTTCGCGTAATCGCTTTCGCTCATGTACACGGTCAGCTTTCCGTTCTCGCAGACGCCGCCCGTCTCGGTGGCTGTATCAAGGCGTCCGAATATTCCCCACACGCACACGCCCGCAAGAAGTATTATGACTGCCGCGAGTATAATCCAAACGCTCGGATTCGACACGCGGATATAATCGTTCATCTGTTCGGGAGATGTTATTTTATCCATACTCTTATCGCGGAAAATCGTTTTACTCATACGCTCACCCCTTGTTTTTCAACTAAATATCTTTACGAATACGGAGAATGTTCTGACCGTCTTTATATTCGTAGGTTATTTCGTCCATAGTCTTTTTGACCATAAAAATGCCGAGACCGCCGATTTCCCTGTCCTCCGCAGACTTCGTTATATCGGGATCCTCCTTTTTAAGCGGGTCGTACGGCACGCCGTGGTCAATGAATGTTATCACAACAGAGATCGGCTTCTCCGTCACCTCGACACGCACGGTTGCGGGTCCCGTTTCGGGATTGTACGCATAGTGCGCAATATTGCCGAAAAGCTCGTCTATTGCTATGTCTATCTGCATCTGCGCTTTCGGCGGGCAGTCAATATTATCGAGCTGTACATTCACAAAGTCAGTCACTTTTTCAATATTTTCGACGGTTGCGGGGATCGTCATTTCTTGCATATTATAAAATCCTTTCTCTCGGAATTACAAAATTACTTTTCGGTACCGGTTCCGTTATATTTAAGGTACAGCATCGTAATGTCGTCAAACTGCGGCGCGTCGCCGACAAATTCGGCAAGGTCTGCCTTCACCGCCTCGCAGATCTCCTCTCCCGTCATTTCTTTAAGGGTATTAAGAAGTGCGAGAAGTCTGTCCTCACCGTAAAGCTCACCGCCTTTGTTCGTCGCCTCGGTCACACCGTCCGTATAGAGGAATATCTCATCGTGTGCGGAAAGGTGAAGTTCATTCTTTCTGTACTTTATGCCTTCCATTCCCGCAAGAACAAAGCCGTGCTTTGATCTAAGATATTCAAAAGTTCCGTCCGCGTGTCTCACCAGCGGCGGATTATGACCCGCATTCGCAAATTCGACGTCTCCCGTTATCGTATCAAGGACACCCATCCACGCGGTGACGAACATTCCCGCCTCGTTTGTCTCGCAGAGTTTTTCGTTCGCTGTCGTGAACACCTCGTCAACGGGCTTGCCCGATTCCGCATAGCCTTTGATTATCGTTTTTGCCGTCATCATAAACATTGCCGCGGGTATTCCCTTACCCGAAACGTCGGCAATAAGAAATCCGAGCTTATTTTCACCGACAAAATAGAAGTCGTAGAAGTCGCCGCCGACCTCTTTTGCGGTATCCATTGCTGCGTATATTTCAAATTCGCTTCGTCCCGGATACGGCGGAAAAACATTCGGCAGTGCGGAATGCTGTATCGCCTTTGCAAATTCGAGCTCCTTGTCTATTCTCGCCGCCGCTTCGGCTATATAGCGTTTCAGGGTCAGGACGGTCGAATTTATAT
The DNA here is from genome assembly GCA_934385225.1 of uncultured Eubacteriales bacterium. Lineage (GTDB taxonomy): Bacteria > Bacillota > Clostridia > Oscillospirales > CAG-272 > SIG710. The sequence continues at coordinate 13,020 of CAKRPQ010000018.1, read as the reverse complement.
CGTCCGAAAGCGAGGCAAATTCCTCGTTTGTTCTGACGTCGACCACCGTGTCAAGATTTCCGCCCGTTATCTTTGCAAGCGAGCCGTTTATTTTCGCGATATTGTCAACGACGAGCTTCTTTATAAGGAAGTAAACGACGATGAACAACATTCCGAACACGACAAATTCCATAAATACCGTAACGTAAACCGAAATATCGCGTGAGAACATTGCCTCTTCCCTCGGCATTGCCGCAACTATATAGTAGCCCTCCGAAACGATATACGCGAAAAACGATTTCTCGCCGTAAACGTCGGCTGTGAACATTTCACCTTCGGGCATTGTGCTGCGGTCTATGTAAATTCCCGAAACGTCAAGATTTTTCCCTTCGTTTCCGTGTCTGTCGCTTACGATATTCCATTCCTCGTCCGCGATTATTATCGAGCCGTTTTCGCCGACGTGCCTGTTGCGGGTAACGCCGATAACCGTTCCGTCAATATCACGCTGAAACCGCGCGGCATCATACGCAACCTGAACAAAACCGCCGTCCGCGAGTGCCACGCCCGCATATTTTCTGTAAATATACCGATTTGACGAAGTAGGCTGATAGCTCTGAACATATTCTTTTGTCACTCCGTCAAGCAAAACGAGAAATTCCGCCGACTGACTGCCGCCGCGCATATCATAATCGAGAAAACGGTCATATGTGGACGATGTAATGATGCCTCCGCCGTCGATAATATTGATCTCGGCTATATCGTATTCTTTTCCAAGCTCACGAAGAAGCGCGGAGTCGGGATTTTCCGCGGAATTTATACGGGACGCAACAGCCCTTGTTATTTTGAGCAGATTTTCGTTTGACGCGTCAATGATGTCCTCGCGCACATCCTCGATATTGAGTTTCACAAGCTCTCTCGCCTCGTTTTCGGCAAGTTCGGTTTGAAGCGCACATGTGAACACCGTAGTCATAAGAAATCCCGCCGTGACACAGACGAGAAGCCGCCGCTGGAATGTCTGTGAAATGTTTTTAAGATCGTGCCGCTTTTTTCCGTGTTCTTTGCCCGAAAGAAGCGAAAGCAGCGCGCCCGCGAGCATCACGGCAAGTCCGTTCACGGCAATCATCGGCAGCGAACAGGCACGCACAAACGAAAAGGCGGTTCGCGCGTCGGTCATATTCGTAAGGAAGATCATAAGCATATGTATGACCTCGGTTATGACTGCTACCGCGAGACAGTAAAACCATTTCGGCTTTTTGTTATCAAACATATGTTTGCGCAGGGACGCTGCAAAAATGCCCGCCAGCACGGTAGAAACACTGCAAGCGAGACGTGTATATTCACCAGCTCCCCAAAGAACGGCAAACCAGCGTTCGACACCGCCTATGACACCCGCGATTATGCCTGCTGGCGCACCGAAAAGAAGTCCCGCACAAATGGGCGAAGCGTCTCTGGCATTTATTACCGCGCCGTCGATCTTAACGCCGAATTCGGTTCCGAGAACAGCCATTCCGCCGAAAAGAATACCGATTATGAGCTGCTTTGCGAAATACAGTATTCTGTCCGCCCGCCTCGTCCGCCCGACAAGATACACGAGCGAGGACAGGACAACGGGAAAAAGCGCTATGAGGAAAAGCCAAAAGAATGTTTTCATATTTTCGGCGTCACTCTATCGTGAGAATATCGGAAAAGCCCGTTATTTCGAACACTTCCATAACATCGTCGCGGACGCCCGTGAGCTTCATATTTCCTTGCCGGTTCATAACCTTCTGCGCAGCGAGCAGAACGCGAAGTCCCGCGGAAGAAATATATTCGACGCCCGAAAAGTCAAAGACAAGCTCCTTTATCCCGCCGACGGACTGTTTGAGTTCGGCTTCAAGCATAGGAGACGTGTTCGTGTCGATACGTCCCGATATGACAAGTGTGAGTTTTTCACCGTCGGAATTTTTAATTATATTCATATTCATCTTGTGCCTCCGTAAGGAAAAGTATTTTCGTATTTTTCAAGAAACATGGTTACTCCCTGTTTCAGTATTTCGATCTGACTTTTAAGGTAATATTCGTCCTCAAACATTGCGTAGTGAACGCAGGCTCGGACAAAAACGAAGATAAGCGGCGTTATCACGGTGTACGGAATACCGAGTTTCGGTTCGAGTTTTTTTGCGTATTCCGCATAACGCTCGTTGACGCCCTCGAAAAATTTCTTTCCGTATTCGATGTATTTCGGGTGAGTGTATATCTGGTACATCAGCCGATATTTTTTTCCGTGCTTCTTTGCCGTCCAGTATGGTATCTCCTCTATGAATCGCATGACGTCCTTCGGGTCACTCGGCGCTTTTGCCATAAAATCGTCCTCCACCTTCGCCATACAATAGGCGGTCGATTCGATAATAAGGTCGTCAAGACTTTTGAAATACACATAAAGATTCGCCTTGGTAAATCCGCACTTTTCCGCGAGCGCTTTTATGCCCGTGCCTGTCAGACCGTTCTCGGCATAGCACTCAAAGCACTTCTCCATAATCTCCTGTTTTCTCTCGTTGTGCTGCCTTTCGGTCGTGTTCATTCGTGCGGTTCACCTCCTAATGCAGTATGACCGTTCGGTTATTATTAGTATATCATATAATTATAAGAAAATCAAGAATAAAATGCCGAATTTCATAAAAAAAGAGGTTTTCCGCATATTTTTTACTTCTTGTTGTTGACCAATTCAAACTAATATGTTATAATATATTGGTAGAATAATGCCATTATATATTAAATCAAGTCGAAAACAGGTGAAGACAATGCCATTTAGCAAAACAATTCAAATGTTCATATTTGACGGTAATCCGAACGGACGAATCATGTGCGAGCTATCAAACTGGAATGGTCGCGTATATAAAATTTCAAGAAACGAACTATCTGAATTTTCTAAAAGAGATGACGCGGAAAATACAGGAGCTTATTTTCTATTTGGAAAAGACGAAGATAATAACGACACTGTTTACGTTGGAGAAGCCGAAAAAATGTTTTCAAGGCTCAAACAGCATTTGAAAGACTCCGAATATTGGAACGATTGCATTGCCGTTATCAGTAAAGACAACCTACTTAATAAAGCACATGTAAAATATCTTGAAAACAAATTTTATACGATGGCGAAAAAATCCGGCAGAGCCGTTGTTGTAAACAACTCCATTCCGACCTGTTCTTCCATATCAGAATATGATGAGGCTATGTTGCATGAGTTTATCAACAATGCAAAATTGCTTGTAAACACTCTTGGATATAAAGTTTTTGAAACAATTGAAGATACCTCCGTAAAACGCAACAATGCAGAACAGTATTTTTTCATAAAAACGGCAAGAGGAGCAAATGCAAAAGGGCTGATTGTATCAGATGGGTTTGCTGTAATGAAAGGGTCAACTATCGCATCTTCAACAGTTCAAAGTATGTCTGCCAACTTAAAAAAGCATCGTGATTTATTGATCGAAAGAGGTATTATCGATAAGGATTTCAAACTGACAAAAGATTATATTTTCACCAGTCCATCGCTCGCAGCCTCAATTGTAATGGGGCGTAACGCAAACGGACGGACAGAATGGAAAAATGAAGAACACAAATCAATTAAAGACATAGAAGAATCGTAAAACAAAACATAAAGAGCTAACCGACTTAATCAAAATCAGTTAGATCTTTACTTATAAATGATAAATTTCTGTCACCAAATTATTCCCACTCGCCAAGTGAAAACGCGCTCTAAACTTTTTTGTATAGACCGTTTGATTCCATTTGGCTTTATTTGATACCAGTTATCCCAATCCTATGGGGGTATCCGACTTTCTGCTATCAAAAAACTATCAGGGGGTGCTATCAATAGCGGAGGTTTGTAATTTAGATTATCTGTATCACACTACGCTCAACGTCTCGATTATTTGCATCATAATCTTTTTGTGTACCACCATCCTTATCATGCCATTTTTTCTAAAACTGTTTCAACTTGCCGAATTAACTGGTCCCAATAAGGCATATAAAATACATTACAATAATCAGTAAAGTGCTTTGAGGTTCATCTTTGACTTCACGGGTAACATTGGCTGAGCTGTACCGTATAATAGTGCAGACTTCCCGCAGGATGAAAAAAAGACAGGCAAGTTGATAATATATCCTCTTTTCAGCTATAGCGTGTTGCGTATAAGTCAATCTTTTTCATAAATAATTACACCGATTTCTTTTTCAAAGCGATCGATTTCTATCATATTGGATTCGGTGATGTTATATAGCGGGTGAAAATTGAGACTGTTGAATATTTTTTCCTTATCTTTACCGTAAACCCGAATCATAATTTCGTATCCTCCATTGGTATAGAATACAGGAAACAAGACAATTTTTTCGACAGAGCACTGTGCGGCTGTTGTTTTTATTTTCTGGATGGTTGTAAGTGCTAAACCGTATACCGTAAACGGTTTAGCAGGCTGAGGTTGTGATGATTTAAGAGCTTCACCAAGTAAATCAATCCCGAATTTAGCAAATTCTTTATCGCCTCTCGACAAATTGCTATTTTCTACGCCTAATTTTCCGATGGAAACACCAAGATCGCATATACTGTTGTTCATATGACATCCTCTCTCATATTAATTTGTCATGGAATACATTATTCAACGGTGATAGCTTCCCCTCCCGAGACTGCTGGGAAAATATTCCCATTTAATTAGAGTGTGTTTCTAAACACACTCCAGAAAAGCGCGTTGAACTGACATATGAAATATCGAAAATTGCTTTAATGTTTAATAGGCCGGTAGAAATCAGTGAAAGCGATCAGAACATCATATGCTCCATAGCTGATCGATTAGGCATTAATTACGGAAGACTTTTTTACTCTTGGAAACCTATCAAAGAATATATCAACAGGTATGGACGGCTATTCGCTTAATGGAACAGATGCAGAAAAAGAAAAGTACAACACCATTAAAAAGCTCTTGAAAACGATCTCAACGGCATTAGAATGGGTACCTATAGAATGCGCTTTTACTGATAAGAAGTGCCTAAAGCTTGCTCTCCAGAATTGCGGAATCGATTCCTGTTGAAGTATATTGGTGCTCCCATTGTAAAACACCAATCTTGCAGGTGGTAAATCAATCCCTTTTTAATGCGACCTGTTACTCGTGTAATCATTCAAGAAAGAAAGGAGATGATTCTCGGATGGACGCCGCAAACGGCATTACCCGGAAATACAGCAAGACGCTCTTAGTTATATTTCTGACAATACTCTCAGCGTTCATCTGCCGTCAGCTCACAAAGAACGATATTCTGCCGCCGATGTTCGTTCGTCCGCTCGGGCTCATACGCTCGATTCTGTACATGGGGCTCTTCTTCGCGTGGGGGATCACACTGAAGCGCCGGATAGTACATAAGATGGTGCGCCGGTATCTTATCGGCATTGACGGGCTGATACTATTCTGGCTGATCGTCAGGACGCTCAAATTCCACATATTGACGATACGGTTCGCCGCCCGGTATATGTGGTATCTCTACTATCTTCCCATGCTGTTCATCCCGATGTGCGGAGTGATCATCGCACTGACGCTCGGAAAGCCGATCGACTGGCGGATTCCGAAGAAAACATTGATTCTCTGGGGCGTGACACTGCTTCTCTTCATTCTCGTGATAACGAACGACCTGCATCAGAAGGTCTTCGTCTTTCCCGCAGATCAGAGGTTCTTTGAGTGGAGCGACAAGGAATATAGCTATGCGACAGTCTATTACATCGTTATGTCTTGGCAGATTACCTGCGCGCTTCTGGCACTCTTCCTGATGCTTCGGAAATGCAGGATCCCGCGGACACACAGACTCATGATCATGCCATTTATACCGTCGGCGTTGGCGATAGTATATGTATTCGCTTACTGGAACAGGTACGACTGGTTCATGACACTGTTCGGCGATCTTACAGTGACACAGAGTATCCTCTACGCTCTGACCTTCGAGATTTGCATACAGTGCAGACTCATCGCTTCGAACATGCGATACGATGAACTGTTCCGTGCGGTTATCGGCTGCTCGGCACAGATCACCGACAATGATTACAATGTCCGATACGCGGCACTTGACGCAGAGCCGTTCAGTATTGAGACGCTTGTCTCGTCCGAAAAAACACCGATACTTCTCCCGGATTACCGACTTCTCTACAATATATCAATAAACGGCGGACACGCCATCTGGACCGAGGACGTCTCGGAGCTCATAAGGCGCGGTGCCGAGACGCGGGAGGTCAAGGTTGAGCTCGAAGAGCGCAATTCCCTTCTCCGCTATGAGTACACGCGCGACAAGAAGCGAAGGAAAATCGAGGAGGAAAACCGGCTCTACGATATGCTCCGAAGCGTCACGCAGCAGCAGATAGACAAGATCGCCGTCAGGGTCGATGAGTATCAGGCCTCCGACAAGAACTCGGACGAGGCAAAAAGAATACTCGCGCGGATCGCGGTGCTATGCGGCTTCATCAAGCGAAGGCGGCATCTCGCGCTGCTGAATTACCGCAATTATGACATTCCGGCGACAGAGATGGAGAACGCGTTCGGCGAGACTATACAGGCACTCGGACTTCTCTCGGTGCGCGGGACATATTTTGTCGACGCCGTGATGCTGAACGGTGGGGCGGCGGCTCTCGCGTACGACTTTTTCGAGGACTGCGTTGAGGAAACCGTCGGAGAGATCGAGGCGGTAAACGTCCGGCTGGCGCGTCCGCGCGGTCTTCTTCGGATCACAGTCTCACTCGACACCCGAAGAGATCTCTCGGCGATAAAGCACAAGTACCCTTCGACGGAAATCGATACAGACGACGGCGAGCAGACGCTGATCCTGCCGCTCGAGTCGGACGGAGGTGAAGAATGAACGCTTTTTACACACTGCCCCCTCTTCTGCGCTCGATGTTTGCCGTGACGCTCTTTGCCGCGGTAACAGGAGAGGCGGCGCTACTCATATATAAAGCATACTGTTCGGTGCGATTCACGGAGAAGCTGGTCTCCCTCCTTTCGTTTTTCATCCTGTTCTCCGCGCTGATACTGTTCCCGCAGGACGGTGACACGGATACCGGGCTGTGCGGACTTCCGTGGATTCTGGTCGCTGTTCTGCTGATTCTGGCGGCTGTTCATCTTTCTGTCACGATACCCATTGAGCGCAGACGGCTTTTCGAACGCATCACCCCCGACTCCATCCGCGAGGCGACGAATGACCTCACAATGGGAATCTGCTTTGCCGACCCGGCGGGGCGAATAATCCTCTGCAACGAGACGACGCGTGAGCTTTCATATATGATGATAGGTTCCTATCCGCAGATGATCGGCGAGCTCGACACGGTGCTCTTTCCTCCGGATCCGGACGGCGAACGGTCATCAAGCGGGATATTCTTCTTTCCCAATGGTATCGTGCGGCAGTTCAACTCGAGCCGTATAACCGTCAGCGGAGAGGAAGGCTGGCGGCAGATAACCGCTCAGGATATAACCGAACTCTACCGTGTGAGAGAACAGCTCGAAAGCGAAAACCGGCGTCTTGCCGAGACCAACCGCAAACTCCGCGCGATGTATGACCGCATGACCGACGACATCCGGGAGAAAGAGAGTCTTGAGATGAAGATAAGGGTTCATGACACCATGGGACGCAGCCTCATAACGATTCAGGACATCATGGAGAACTCGGACGAGGCGGACAAGAAGCTCGCTGAACTGAAGGAAGCCGTGAGCATACTCTCTGACTCACCAACTCCGCCGGACGGAGACATCGCTGACGAGATGAGAAACTGTGAAAAGCTCGGCGTCAGGCTGATCCTGAACGGGTATCTGCCGAAGGACTCGGGGCTCGAGCGGATCGTCATTTCGGCGATACGCGAGTGTGCCACCAACTGCGTCAGACACGCGCACGGAACATATATCGCGGTTGACATTCAGGCGCGGCATGGCATTTATTCTGTCACGATAACCAACGACGGCGAAAAGCCGAAAGGAAAGATAACCGAGGGAAGCGGTCTCTCGTCTCTCAGACGAAGAATAGAGGCGTCGGGCGGCGAGATGCTGACCGCGCACTCTCCGAGATTCGCGCTGCTGCTCAATCTGCCGGGAACGGAGGAGGACATATGATAAACACGATACTTGTAGAAGATGACAGCTATATGCAGAAGCATTTCTCCGCAATACTCGGGTCTGACAAGCGGTTCAGCGTCGCGGGGATTTTCAGGGATGCCTTTGAGGTCGAAAGCCGCTGCGGGACAGACATAGATCTTGTGCTGATGGACGTCCTGACCCTGCACAAGCACTCGGGGCTCGCGGCGGGGAAACGGATAAAGGAGCGGTATCCGCACATAAAGATCGTCATAATAACCTCGCTCATCGACCCGAACGTGCTTTCCGAGGCGAAACGCGGCGCGGCTGACAGCCTCTGGTACAAGGATCACGGCACTGAGGAACTGCTTGACGTGATAATACGGACGATGAACGGTGAGCGGATTTTTCCCGGTTTTTCTCCATCTGTCGAGATGAAGAATATGCTATCGGGCGATATCTCGCCGATACAGATCGAGATACTCCGTCACTACATACGCGGCTTCACCTACCGGGAGATTGCCGACAAGTTCGGTCTGTCGGTCAGCGGGGTCAGATGGAACATCTCGGACATGATCGAGAAGGGCGGATTTAACAACAAGGAAGAGCTGATTGCCACCGCCATTGAGAACAAGTTAGTCGTGACGACTCTACAAGATACGGAATGATAGATTTCCCCTGGGATTTCCCCTGGGGAAATTTTTTTGTTTTAGGCGAAACAACTGACACTTGTGATAGTGACAAGAGCCAAAATATGCATTATAATAGTATCACAGGATGATCGGTACGTCTCACGATCGTCAGGCGAACAAAATCCATTATTACAAAGGAGAAACGCAAAATGAAAAAGAACGCAGGTAAAATCGTAAGACTGCTTGTCATCGCCGTAATGACTGCGGTCATCATAGGCGCTTTCGGCGTCACGACGTCGGCATACAAATATACGGTGACCAGGTATATCGGCGTCAAGTACTCTCTTCCGAGTGAAATCGGACCGGATGAATACAATCGGGCAAACAACCGGTATAGCTTCAGCGACCTCTCAATGGTGCTGATCAACGGAGAAGCCATCACAAAAAACTCTGGCATAAAATCCAATGATACCGTGGAGTATATAAAAACCGGAGAGCTGGAGATGAACCACCACTGGAATTATCGTGACAACAGCGGCAGTTACAGTTCTACCGATACTTATATCATCACCGTCAAGGAAAAGGAAGCGATCAGCGGCGATATCAAGGTCACATACGATGAGCCCTTTGTCGCCGGGAAGCCCTTCCCGGAACTCAAGGTGGAATCCGAGGGTAACGGCGCAAGGTTCCGCAGAGCGTGGTTCGAGATCACCGGTGCCGGAACTCACCACGACGAGGTCATCCCGGATTACTATGCCGGTGTCGAGGCTGAAATCAACGTAGAGCTCAGACACACCGATCCCTACTACTTCGGCTGGGTGGATGACGGTGAGCCTTACTGGTCGCCCGCGCTCAGCAATGTGACCGTCAACGGCAAGAAGGTCGACGCGAGTGTGTTTACGTACAAAAACGGCGACACGCTGTCCTTCTCCTTCCCGGTGACAATCGGCGGCGAGGTGAAGGAAATCAACATCACCGACCTTGACGTCCCGACTCACGGAACTACCCTCGATCGCACTGCTACCGCGTCGGTCGGAACTGTTACCGCGGTCAAGTACGAAATGTACCGAAAGGAAATCAACAAGGTATCCAAGGGCGATAACATCAGCGTCGGGGTACTGGTCAAGCTTCCCGAGGGCTACACCTTCGCTGACGGCAGCTACGCTGTCTGGAACGGACAGACGAGTGAGTACAGGATCCGCACCGCCTCGATGGGAACTGACGAATATCTCTATGTCTTCCCGGTGACTGTCGATGTCTTCAGTGAGCAGGCTTATATAAACAGCGGCTCTGTCTACTTCACCGGCGACGCTATGCTCGAGGTCGGAGCGAGAATTCCTGACAGAGATTATATCCACAGCGACGACAACGGAATAATCTACGGAGATCCCATCTGGACTCCGGCAGACAAGACCTTCAAGTCGGGTACAACCTACACGGTCAAGATCCCCATGGAGCTTGAGCCTGGATATGTCTGGACTGACGACATTAAGGCGAACAACAGCTTCAGCATAGAGTCAAATGACGCGGTTCTCGTAATTGAGGGCGAAACCACCGGAGGAAAGCCGAAGTTCGAGACAAAGAAATACATCACCGCGACATTCACTCCCGAGGATATCGAGGGACAGACCGAGGAAAAGTATTTCGATCTTGAACTCTCATACTCAAAGACGAACTTCGACCTCAAGGTCGACGACAAGGCGACTGTCACCGCTATGACCAACATAGACAACACACTCGTCACCAACCTCAAGATACAGTGGTATAAGTCTACCTCCTCCGCTTACGGCTCAGGAGTCCCGGTGAGCGGTGCAAAGTCTCTGACACTCAATATTCCAACCGATAAAGCCGGAACGACTTACTATTACTGCGAGGTTTCGTGCAAGCTCATGGGTGAGAAGAGCAAACTAACGACAATCCCCGATTCTGTCATTGTTAAAGTAACCGAGAAAAACTCGGGCGGCAGCACATCGGGCGGAAGTACCTCGGGAGGCAGTACCTCGGGCGGAAGCACATCGGGTGGAAGCGGCAAGCTGAAATATGATGAAAAAACCAATCAGCATGTCATTGTATACAGTTCAAAGGAAAAATTCAGCTTCAAAGTAAACACAAAGAACTTTTCTCCGAACGTCAGTCTCAAATGGTATGAATGCAATAAGGACGGCAAAATCAACAAAGACACAATCCTTGCTAACGGTAAATCACTTACGATATCCGGTATAAAGGATGAAAATATGTACAGAACGTTCTACTATAAATGTGTAGCGAACGACAATGGAGACGAACATTCACTTGTGTTCTCCTGTCTGCTTCTTCCGAAAAATAAAGCGCTTCCATTCAAGGATGTAATTCCCGGAGATCCTTATTACGGCAGCGTCTGGTATGCCAACAATCACGACCCTCTATTGATGAACGGCGTCAGCGCAGATTCATTTGACCCAAAAGGCAATCTCACAAGAGCTGCTATAGTTACTGTTCTCTACAGACTTGAAGGTTCGCCTGCAACAGCGGCTGCAAGTGAATTCAATGACGTTCCCGCCGATCAGTGGTATTCCGACGCGGTCGCGTGGGCTGTGAAGTACGGCATCACTAACGGATACGGAGACGGTCGCTTCGGACCTGACGATCCTATCACGCGTGAGCAGCTGGCAGTTTTCCTATACAGATATGCAAAGAGCCGCAATATAATCGTCCCTGCATACGGCAAGCTTCTGCAATCTGACGCTTCTAAGATTGATTCATGGGCACTTGACGCCATGACGTGGGCTTACTCGAAAGGAATAATAGAAGAAGTCGAAGGAATGCTCGCTCCGGTTGACAAAGCGTTAAGACACATGATTGCAACTGCGCTAACACGGTTCTGCGTAAGCTACTCAATGTAAAAAACAATATACGGTATGTGAATCTGTCATTTTCCGTATACTGAAAAAGGTGGTGAAAATTTTAATGACAGTGATTGTTTTAGATATGCAGAGTGTGTTATATGCAAGACTGCTTGAACGCGCCATGCTCCAGGAACTTGATAATCATCAGATCATCATATCGAAAACTCCAAATCTGACAAAAGATATCTGTGAGATACACAAGCCACGAGTTGTGATAATGGAAGTAACCGGATATTCTCCTTGGATGCTTAATGATAGGCTTGAGCTTTCAAACAAAATAAGGAAAAACAATCCGGAATGCAAAATAATATTCATGACTGACGGTGATGCAGACAAAAAGCTCGCCGAGCAGATAGTCAAAGCAAAACAATCCGGATACGCAGACTCAATACTATTTACATCGGTAAGTGAAAATTTCCTTGCCGCAGTGATAACAAGTCTTGAAAATCAGGAGTGATGCTATGAAAAGAATGCGAACATTATTTATTTGTCTGCTTCTTGCAATGTTGCTTTGCAGCTGTAAAGATACACACAAGGATGCTGTCGCAGAAACAAAATCAGGCAGTGAAACAAGTTCGGTTGATGAAAAAAAGAATTTATCTTCAATACAAAAGCTTCTAAAAGACGAGGAATGTATTATCGGCACGGTTTTTCTCGGTTATGTCGAATATGACGCTTCTAAAGATGATATCAATAATCTGTTGAAGAGTTCTTTAGAAAGTGAGTATCCCTTCATTCAGGAATCCGTTGATATCGTAGACTGCGGAGGGCAGGAGATATACGCGCTTGTGCCTGCGGAGGGATGGTCTATGACGGTATATTCGGTAACCATGAGCGAGAACGCCGAATATGACGATCATACCGACATGCCGGTATACGAGACAAAGGCAAACGAGTCCATTATTCTGCGCTGCAATGTCAGCGAGATCTTCCCGGATACGTTGGTTAGACTCGAAAAGGACGGAAAAAGCTACGATTACCGTCCGGTAATATCATTGAAGGATGGTCACATCGCCGACACGGATGGCTGTTTGGATCTCACTTTGTATCAGGATTACTCATATGAAAATGACGATGTGCTGATAGCTCGTGAGTTGCTGCTCCAAACCGACGAAGTAAAGAACTATATAGAGTCGGGTATGTCACTGATGTATACGGGCGACAAGGAAGAGATAGACGGAGACGAATGTCTTATTTTCGCACTTGGAACCAACAATGAAGATTCTTTCGTACAGGAAATACTTTATGGTGTTTCGGAAACTCAGGTATATGTGTACGATGTTATTGACGACAAGTGGATTGTGCTGGGTGAGGGATAAAATTGCTCATGATAACACATTCAAATCATATTATTATTTGAAATTCTGAAAGGAGAAATAACTATGGGACTTATCAAAGCTATCACGGGTGCTGTCGGCGGAACGCTTGCCGATCAGTGGAAGGAATTTTTCTATTGCG
>CAKRPQ010000017.1 GCA_934385225.1 uncultured Eubacteriales bacterium | reverse complement strand
CCATAGGCGTCATAGGACCGACAAGAATGGATTACGCAAAAGTTCTCGCGACGATATCGTCGATAAGCGGGAACATATCGGATATGCTCGGCGAGAACGGCAAAACTGAGCTTGCCGAGGCAAAAAAAAATCTGCTGACGGGAGGAACAGAAAGTGGAGAATGAAAATAAGACAGCAAAAACGCAGAACGAAAGCGATGCGGCAGTTTCCGACGAGGAAATAAAAGAGGAGGCGAAAGCCGATGCTTCACACGATCACGATCACGATCACGAACATGAAAAGGGCAAAAAGTGCAAAAAACTCGAAGCGGATATAGAAAAGCTCAAAAAAGAGCTGGAAGACGAGAAAAAAGCGTCGGAGGAATCGAATAAAAAGTACCTGACGATGCTCGCGGAATACGATAATTTCCGCCGCCGTTCGGCGAAAGAGAAGGAGGGAGCATATTCGGACGCGTATATAGACGTGCTCGAAAAGATACTTCCCGTTCTTGATAACCTTGAACGCGCCGCCGCTTATAAGGACGGCGAGAGCGTCCTGCACGGGCTTGAACTGACGCTGAAAAGCTTTAACGAAGTTCTGTCAAAGCTCGGTATTAAGGAAATAGACGCCGTCGGCGGAAAGTTCGACCCGAATCTTCATAACGCCGTCATGCACGTCGAGGACGACGAGCACGGCGAGGGAGAAGTCGTCGAAGTTTTGCAGAAAGGCTATATGTGCGGGGATAAAGTTCTCCGCTACGCGATGGTAAAAGTCGCGAACTGATCGGGAAAAGAAAATTTTCGGTCATAAAACACAGTTTTCCATTAAAATTAAAATAGATAATTCATAGGAGGAAATTTATTATGGGAAAGATCATTGGTATAGATTTAGGTACGACAAACTCTTGCGTCGCAGTTTACGAGGGCGGTGAACCGATCGTAATTCCGAACCCCGAAGGCGCGAGAACAACACCTTCTATCGTCGCGTTCTCAAAGACGGGCGAAAGAATGGTAGGACAGGTTGCTAAACGTCAGGCAATTACCAACCCCGAAAGAACAGTCATCAGTATCAAGCGTGAAATGGGTACGAACTATAAGGTCGATATCGACGGAAAGAGCTATACACCTCAGGAAATCTCCGCAATGATACTTCAAAAACTCAAAAGCGATGCCGAGGCATACCTCGGTTCTCCCGTAACACAGGCTGTCATCACCGTCCCCGCATACTTCTCGGACGCGCAGAGACAGGCTACAAAGGACGCGGGCAAGATCGCGGGACTTGAAGTTCTCCGTATCATAAACGAGCCGACGGCGGCAGCACTTGCATACGGTATGGATAAGGAAAACGACCAGAGAATTATGGTATTCGACCTTGGCGGCGGTACATTCGATGTGTCGATACTTGAAATTTCGGACGGCGTGTTTGAAGTTCTTGCGACAAACGGCGATACGCGTCTCGGCGGCGACGACTTTGATAAGAAGGTCATCGACTGGATTGCGGATAAGTTTATGGCAGAGAACGGCATTGACCTCCGCAAGGATAAGATGGTTCTCCAAAGACTTAAAGACGCGGCGGAAAAGGCAAAGATCGAGCTTTCGGGCATGACAAGCACGAATATCAATCTCCCGTTCATCACCGCAAATCAGAACGGTCCTCTCCACTTCGACGCAACGCTCACCAGAGCGGAATTTGACAGAATTACCTCCGACCTTGTCGAGAGAACTATGGTTCCGACAAAGAAGGCAATGGCAGATGCGGGCGTAAACGCTTCGCAGATAGATAAGGTACTTCTCGTCGGCGGTTCGACCAGAATCCCCGCAGTCCAGGAGGCTGTAAAGAAGTTCATCGGCAAAGACCCGTTCAAGGGCATTAACCCCGATGAGTGCGTAGCGATAGGCGCGGCAATTCAGGCGGGCGTCCTCGGCGGCGAGGTCAAAGACCTCCTGCTCCTTGATGTAACTCCTCTTTCGCTAGGTATCGAAACGCTCGGCGGCGTATTCAACCGTATAATCGACAGAAACACGACTATCCCCGTAAAGAAGAGCCAGGTTTATTCCACGGCGGCGGACGGACAGACGTCGGTTGAGATACACGTTCTCCAAGGCGAGCGTGAAATGGCGGCGGGCAATACGACGCTCGGACGCTTCACTCTTGACGGAATCCCCGCAGCACCCCGCGGAGTACCGCAGATCGAAGTGACGTTCGATATCGATGCAAACGGTATCGTAAACGTAACGGCGCAGGATAAAGGCACGGGCAAGGAACAGCATATCACGATTACAAGCTCCACAAATATGAGCAAGGAAGATATTGATAAGGCTGTCAAGGACGCCGAAAAGTTCGCGGCAGAGGATAAGAAGCAGAAGGAAGCCGTCGATGTGAAGAATAAAGCCGAATCGCTTATCTTCCAGAGCGAAAAGACGCTCGGCGAGCTCGGCGATAAGGTCAGCGACGCAGAGAAAGCTCCCGTAAAGGAAGCTGTCGAAAAGCTCAGAACGACCGTCACAGGAGGCGATACAGAGGCTATAAAGGCTGATACCGAGGCTCTTGAAAAGGCGTTCTACGCTATCTCCGAGAAGCTCTACGCACAGGCACAGCAGCAGGGCGCAGACCCGAACGCGAACGCGAATGCGGGCGGCACTGGCGCACAGGGCGGCGACGGAACGTATTATAACGCCGATTACGAGGATAAGACAGGTAATAACGGCTGATAAATGCTTGAACGTCAAATGGGGTGTCCCAAAACTCAAAATAAGTTTTGGGACACCCCGTCGACATCGGTCTCGGCGGCAAAATGCCGCCGTTTTGCCGCGAAATAAATCGTATAACGGATAACAAAACGGCAAAAACGACCGAGATCGCGTCAAAAATGCCGGAATCCCGACCGGCATTTTGAGCGCCTGCCGCAAAACATCGAGTTTTGGGGCAGCCGCTTGACGATATGTATTTTTTTGAGGAAAGATAAATGGCAGATAAAAGAGATTATTATGAGGTGCTCGGAGTCGATAAAAGCGCCGACGACGCGACGATAAAAAAGGCTTACCGCACGCTCGCGAAGAAGTACCACCCCGATATGAACCCCGGAGATAAGACGGCGGAGGAGAAGTTCAAGGAAGTGAACGAGGCTTACGCCGTGCTTTCCGATCCCGATAAAAAGGCGAAATACGACCGCTACGGTCACGACGCTTTCGACCCGTCCGCGGGCGCGGGCGGCGGATACGGCGGCTTTTCGGGCTTCGGCGATTTCGGCGACATTTCGGATATCTTCGGCTCTATGTTCGGCGGCTTCGGCGGCTCGTCGCAGAGCAGACGTAACGGTCCTATGCGCGGCGAGGATATAGGCGTCCGCATTTCGATCACGTTCGAGGAGGCGGCGTTCGGCACCAAAAAGGACATCACCTATAACAGAATACAGAAATGCCCCGAATGCAGCGGCTCGGGTGCGGCAAAGGGATCAAGTCCCGAAACCTGCCCGCAGTGCCACGGTTCGGGTCAGGTGCGCGTAAATCAGCGAATGATGGGAATGCAGTTCCAGTCGACGACGACCTGCTCAAACTGCCGCGGTACGGGTAAAATAATCAAAACACCCTGTACAAACTGCCGCGGAACGGGCTATATTAAGGTCTCAAAGAAGTTGGAAGTCTCTATTCCCGCAGGTATCGACGACGGCGAGCGCATTGCGCTCCGCGGTCAGGGCTCGGACGGCAGAAACGGCGGAATGGCGGGTGACCTTATTCTCACCGTCGCCGTGAAGAAGCATAATATATTCGAGCGTGACGGCTACGACCTCTATTGTGAAGTTCCCGTGACGGTTGCGGAGGCGACGCTCGGCGCGGAGATTAACGTTCCGACGCTTGAAGGAAGCGTCAAATATAAGATTCCCGAGGGAACGCAGCCGGGAACGCGCTTTACGCTTAAAGGCAAGGGCGTTACCGTGATAAATTCGCAGAGAAAGGGCGACCTTTACTTCACGGTAAACGTCGAAATACCGAGAAACCTGAGCGAAAAACAGAAAGAGAATATGAGAACCTTTGCCGAGAGTTGCGGAGAAAGCAATTACGCCTCGCGCACGGGCTTCTTCAAGAAATTTTTTAAGGGATAAGGATCTATGATGAATAATACAGCGGAAACGACCAAAGAGTGGACACAGGTGCGCCTGACGGTTGCGCTCGCCGACCTTGAAAGGGCAAGCGCGATAATGAGTATGATCGATAATAATCTGATGATAGAGGATTACAGCGATATCGATCTTAAAAGCGTCTACGGCGACCTTATAGACGAGAGCCTGCTTAATGCCGATAAAACGATAGCGTCGATTTCGGTCTTTATCCCGTGCGAGAAAAGCCCGACCGAGGCAATGGCGTTCATTCACGACAGAATGAGCGATTCGGGCATTGAGGGCAAGATAGAAGTCATCGGTGTAAACGAGGACGACTGGGCGAACGCGTGGAAGGCGTATTATAAGCCGATCCGTATCGGAAAACATATGGTCATCGTTCCCGCGTGGGAAAAATTCGAGCCGAAAGAGGACGATATTGTCGTTCGAATGGACCCCGGAATGGCGTTCGGTACAGGTACGCACGAAACGACGCGCCTTGTTATCGAACTGCTTGAAAAGTACGTTAAAAAAGGCGACAGAATGCTTGACGTCGGCACGGGAAGCGGTATTCTCGCGATCTGCGCGTCAAAGCTCGGCGCGAGGGAGTGTAAGGCATATGATATCGACCCTGTTGCCGTCCGTGTTGCGCGTGAGAACGTAAAGGACAGCGGACTTTCGAATATAACATGCGACGTTTCGGATCTTCTGCGCGGAGTTGACCGCACGGGCGGAACATATGATATAATCACGGCGAATATCGTGGCGGATATTATCATCAGAATGTCGCCCGATATAGGCGAGCTTATGCACGACGGAACGATACTTGTAACGTCTGGCATTATAACCGAGCGCCGCGATGAGGTTGTTGACGCACTCACGAAAAACGGACTTGAAATCGTCGAGGTGCGTGAAGATAACGGCTGGTGCGCCGTTGTTGTAACTAAAAAGTAAAGTTTTGCTTCGGCTTTGTTAAAAGTTTTCGTCTCACCTGCTTTGAAAGTTTCGCCCGCCTGTGGCTGAAAGTTTTGGCTAGCCGTAGTTAAAGGTTTCGCCCGCCTTTTCAAAGGCGGTGCGGTCAAGGGCGCATAGCCCTTGTCGCCGCTCGCAAGCGGCGAAACGTTCTCGGCGTTTCTTTTTGTTAACTTTTTCTTTGCGCCTGTGGCATCAAAGAAAAAGTGGAGAACGGTGCTGCAAAACTTCACGTCAGCGGATAGACAGACAACCCTTCCGTCGGAGGGCTTGCGCACCTCCGCCACCTCCCCTTACACAGGGGAGGCAAAAAAGCACCTCTGCCCTACACAAACTAAAAACGCGAGGAACAAAAATGAAAACAGCCGCGATAATCTGCGAATATAATCCGTTCCACGCGGGACACGCGCGCCTTTTTGAGTTTGCGAGGGCAAACGGCGCGGATAGGATCGCCTGCGTGATGAGCGGAAACTTCACCCAGCGCGGCGAACCTGCCGTCGCCGATAAATATGTGCGTGCCGCGGCGGCTCTTCGTGCGGGTGCGGATCTTGTAGTGGAGCTTCCGATGCCTTATTCGGCGTCGGGCGCGGAGTTTTTTGCGACGGCGGGCGTGTATATTGCCGACAGAATGGGCGTAAGTGAGCTTTATTTCGGGAGCGAGAACGGCGATATTTCTGCTCTTTCAAAAGCGGCGCGGAATATGCTCGATACGCGCTTTGCGGCGGCGTCGCACGACAAATCGGGCGGCTATGCAAAGTCCGCCTCGGAGATATACGAGTCCCTTTTCGGCAAAAATGAGGTCGCGTCGTCCCCGAATAATATCCTTGCGCTCGAATATATCAAGGCGATAATGCGCCTCGGCAGCACTGTGATTCCCGTCACGCTTGCGCGTGAGGATAATTTTTCGTCCGAGGACGCAGACTGCGATTTCCCGTCCGCGGCGGCACTCCGAAAACTTATCACGTCGGGCGATTTTCCCGCGGCGGCAAAGTATATGGGCGAAAAAGCGGCTCTCGAATACGAAAAAGCCGCGCGCGACGACCGCTTTCCGGTCAGGACGGAAAAATATTACGATTATCTGCACTTTTTCTTCCGTGCGGCAGACCCGAAAGTGCTTTCCGCTTTTCACGGTGCTGACGGCGGACTTGCCGAATATATAGTGTCGCGCGCAAATGAAGCACCCGACACGGCGGCGTTCCTCTCGTCGCTCCCGACAAAAAAATACACAAACGCAAGGATAAGACGGACGCTCGTCTCGGCTTTTCTCGGCGTGACAAATGCCGATGTGAGACGTTTCCCTGCGTATTCGCTCCTGCTCGCGGCAAATCGGGCGGGCAGAGAAGTGCTTGCGCACTTGCGCGGGCGTGAGGATTTTTACGTTGCAACAAAGGAAGCCGATATAAGAGACGACGCTTTTTCCGCGCGCGAGCGTGAAATTTCGGATAAGGCGGACGCGCTTTACACGCTCCTTATGCCGAAAAAAAGAGGGTCGGCGTTCTTTAAGAAGATGCCGCCGACGATTGTCGATTGATGATTGAGGATTGAAGATTGAATTTGAATATGAACTTTCGGGGCGGTTTCCGCCCCTTTTTTGTATATAAAAAGGGAGGACTGCGGCGAAAGCCGCAGTCCGAAAGAAAGGGAAAAAGATGATAACAGCGCTTGCGGCGAAAGCCGCAAACAAGGCTATCTATGAAAAATCACTTAACGTGACGTTTCCGAATGGTAATTACCGCGACGGCAGAGATGACTGCGACCGTTACAATAGCCGCGACTATGATGATAATGACGTTTACATTCATTTTGCCGCCGTCCTCCGCGTCGCCGAGCTGTGCCTCGTCGCCCGTGAGCCAGCGTATGTAGCTCGCCTCGGTTTCGGGAGCTGTTTCGGGCGCGGTGTCTGTCCCAGTACCGCTTTCGTCCTGCCCGCTTGTGTCTGCCTCGGTTTCGGGTAGCATACATTTTACGGGCGCGGGCGTTTCGCTCGCGGAATCGTGAAATTCGAGTCCTTTTGACTTTGCAAAGGCCTCGGCGACGCCCGCAGGCACGCCGTAGATTGCGGCAAGGTTGATGTTCTCGTCAAAAGTGCTGTTGCCGACGCTCGTAATGCCGTCTCCGAGGATTACGTTCGCGATAAGGCAGTCGTAGGCGAACACGAACGGATTTAGCACCGTCAGCTTTGATAGATCCGCCGTTCCTTCGATTGCGTCGATTCCGCGGCGGTAAACCGAGCGGAGATTTGTACATTTTTCGAACGCTGCGTTTTCAATTTCAAGGTCTTTGTCGGGCAGTTCGAGCGTTTCGAGGTTCTTAAATTCGCAGAATGAGTACTTTCCGATACCCGTGATCGTGTCGGATATAACGACGTGCTTTACCTTGTTTCTGATAGAGAACCACGGTTGTTTTTTCGAGCCGCCGCCGTAGTAGTTGACGATACTGCTCGTGCTTCCCGCACCGTAAACGGTGAGAGTGCCCGTCGCTTCGTCGAAGCCGTAAACGCTTCTCGCGCCGCAGGACGGCAGAGTCGGGTCGATTTCAACGTAATTCTTGTAGATGACGCTCGGGTCGTCCGTTTTTATGAGGTCAATGAGGTTGTCCTCGCAGTATTTTATCAGGTCGTCCGTTATCTCGGAGGCGTAGAGCCTCTGAACCGAGAGGGGAAGAAACGAAGTGAGCGACTTTGCCGACTTCGGCAGAACGACTTCCTTTATCGCCGTTTTCGAGAATACTTCGTTAATTTTGAGGAAGCCCGTAGCGTCAACTCTGCCTTCTATGCGCTCCGTGCCGTCGCGCCACATTGTAGTGAAGGCACCGCACCCCGTGAACGCGCCCGCGTCGACCTGAATTGCGGCGCTCGAAGGGTATTTTACGTCGATAAGAGAGGTGCAGTTCGCGAATGCGCCGCCCGAAATTTTGTTGATACCGCCGCCGATTATGATGTGTTCGACCTCGCTCTTGTACTGAGCCCATGACGTTTCGCCGTCGCAGTTTTCTGAACCGCCCGTCTCGTTGTAGCTCTTTGTCGCTGTTGCGAATTCGAGCGTTTTTGTGTCCGCGTAGTATGCCCACCAGGTGTTTACGATGACCTGACCGTTGTATTTCTTTGAGGCGTGACCCTTGTCGGTCGCGCCGACGGGATCAAATGTGCCTATCGGCGTCACCTCACCTGCCGAATCGCCCGTGCCTTCCGTGTATTTTTCGGGAACGTCCGTGCGCGTCTGCGCCGTCTCCTCGCCCGTGTCAAGGTCGATGAATCGGTAGCCTTTTTCTTTTGCAAACTTTTCGGCGGCAGAACCCGCGTGCGCCTTTATTGTCGGGTAAGCGGGAAGTCCCGCGAACACTTTGTCACCCGCAAACGCGGTGTCGTTGCCTTCAACCGTGACTTCGGTGAGTGCGGTACAGCCTCCGAAAGCGCCCTTTTCGACAGTTTGCGTTTTTGCGTTTATCGTGACTTTTGCAAGGGACGTGCAGTAGGCGAACGAGTCGGCGTAAATTATTTCGTCGGACGCCGTAATTACCTCTTTAATCGAGGTTGCGCCCCTAAAAATCTTGTTACTGCCGTCGCCCGTGCTTGAAATTTTCGAAAGATTTATAACGCCGTCCGCGATGTTAGCGGTCGTGCCGAATGTTGTAAGAGACGTGCAGCCCGCGAATTTTGATATCGATTCGCCGAAGATGCCGATGTCGCATATGACCTTTTCGAGGGCGGTAAAGTCGGAAAAATCGACGTAGAATTTCGCAAATCTGCCGCTTTCGTTATTTATCATATGTATTTCTTTGACGTTTTTGCCGTATGCGGCGACGAAGCTGTCCCATTCCTTCACTTCGACAAGACCGATCTGGAAGAACGAAAGTCCCTTTGCGCCGTCTGACGGAACGAACGTGAGAACGCCCGTTTCCTCGTTAAAATCCCATTTTACGTGCGAATAACCGTCGTCGCAGACCCCGCTTTTTTCGGCGGCAAGAGCGCAGACGGCGAATGCCGTAACGAACATCAGAACGAATAAAAGTCCCGTCAATGCTTTTTTGAGATTTTTATTGATTTTTTTATTCATAATATTGTTGCATCTCCTTTGCCTGTGCGACGTCGCCGCGATGTGTGGCACTGTAATTATATTTTATACTATATTTGCACGAAAATCAAGCCTTGATTAAGGGCAAAAATATAAATAATCAACAATAAACTTTTGAACTTTCGAAAATGCCGCGCGAATGATAAGTCCGGTAAACGGTTTTGGGCGGGCGATCAAAAAAGACGGACGAAAACTTCGTCCGCATTTTGCCTTCGGCTTTATCCTACATATGTGACATCGACAGAGCGCGCCTTGTCGAATTTTCCGTCAAGTCCCGCGCTTGCGAAAACGCCGTCGTCCGTCACGATAATGAACTCAAAATCGTATATTTTCTTTTCGTAAAATTCGATCGCCTTGTCCTTGCCCATGACGAAAAGCGCGGTCGAAAGAGCGTCGCAGAGAGTGCCGTCTTTGCCCGTAACGGCGACGGAGTGAACGCCGTCCGCCACGGGACTGCCCGTTTTCGGGTCGATAATATGACAGAATTTTTCGCCTGTTTCGAGAATTTCGATGTATCTCTCGTAGTCGCCCGAAACCGAGACGAATCCTTCGCCGAGCAGAATGTTTCCGAGTGATTTTTCGGGGTCGAGCGGATTTTTGACGGCAACCTTGTAAGGGCGACCGTCATTTTTTTCGCCGAAAACGGCTACGTTTCCGCCGAGCGACAGAATACCGCTTTCCGCGCCCGCGTCCTTCATCGCTTTCACAGCCTCCTCCGCGGCGTAGCCCTTGCCGATAGCGCCGAGGTCAATGCGAACCTGCTTGAACGCCTTTTCGAGGCAGTCGTCGTCAAGCGTGATGAGGTGCGGAGAAACGTATGTGAGCGCGTTTTTGATCTCCTGCTCCGTCGGCGAGTGACCGAGAGACGCGCATTTTTCCCAAAGCTCTTTGAGAATGCCGACGGTCACGTCAAAAGCACCGTCCGTTGCCTCCGAAATTTCAATCGCGCGGGAGACGACAGCCGAAAAGTCGTCCGAAACGTCGATGAGAATGTCGATGTCTGTGTTCGAGAGCGAAACGTCGCTGCCCTCCGCCGTCTTTGAAATCACGCTTTCAATCTCACCTATGCGTTTTTCGGCGGCCTTTATCGCTTCGGCGTTGTCCGATTTTATGCTTATCACCGTGTCCATCGCAAAAAATGTCGCCTCTTCGTATTTTTCGCCGCAAGAGACAAGCACTGCGAGCATTAAAACGGCAAAAATAAGGCAGAGCGCGGCGCGAAGAGCTTTTTTTACCCTTGTAATCATCATTTCGGTAATTTCCTTTCGTATTTTGTCGTTATAAAGTTGAGAATCGCGCCCGTTATCGCGCCGAAAACGGCGGAGAAAAGGACAAGAAACGGCAGATAGTAAAGAGCCGCCGCTCCGAAGTATAAAAAAGCGACCGCGATCTGTCCGAGACTGTGAAGAAAAGCGCAGATAACGCCCGCGCCGATGTAGCTTATCTTTTTGCCGAGCGGGAGCGAGACGAAAAGCCCGCAGAACGCGAGAATCCCGCCCGCCGCCGAGTAGGCAAGCGATATAAGACCTCCGAAAAGGAGCGCGGAGAGGGTTATTCTGACGGCTGAAATGAGAAATGCGTCGGTTTTCGAGCGCGAAAAGAAAGCATAAGTGATAACGGCGTTCGCCAGTCCGAGCTTCATTCCGGGGAGGAATGCAAACGGCACGGCGGCAGATATAAGGCTTTCGAGATACGAAACAATAAGCGCGACGGCGGCGAGAAAAGCGCAATTTACGAGACGCTCAGACGACATAGCCCATTTCGTATCCATCCGATCCGTCATCGTACTCCTCCTCCGTTATCGTTATATAAACTTTCGCAGGCGCGCAGATTATCGACTGCCCGACGCGGCTTATCCTGCCTGTTTTTATGCAGATTTTGTCGTCGCACACGCTTTTCACCATTCGGACGGTTCTGTCTTTTATTTCGATTCTTATACTTTTGCCGTTCACTGCGATATCGGTGACTTGATCCTTGTCAAGCACATACTTAAATTCCCGACCGTCGAAATTTACGACTGCGGTTCTGCCCCTTCCGCGCGGAATGAAGAGGAGAACGGCGCACAGAACAGTGGCGGCGAGAACCGAAGCAAGCAGAATTATGTCGCCTTTTGTGCGTTTTTTCGCTATCATATTCCTTTTATTTTAAGGTATGCGCGCAGAACGCACGCCTGCGTTTTCGCGTCGGGAATTTCGCTTTTCATAACCATATCGCGCAGACGCGTCAGGGGGATTTTCACGACTTCGAGAAATTCGTCCTCGTCGGGGTGCGTCTCGCCGAAAGTAAGTCCCGTCGCCATGTACATATAAATGACCTCGTCGAGAATGGCGGGTGAGGTGTAGAGCTTGCCGAGGTAATCGATGTGCTTTGCCGTCGCGCCCGTCTCCTCCGAAAGCTCGCGCATCGCCGCTTCGAGCGGGTCTTTGTCGGTCTCTTCCAGCTTGCCCGCGGGAACTTCGAGAACGACCTCACCGTGCGCGTATCTGAACTGCTTTACGCAGATAACGTCGCCGTCGTCCGTCACGGGAATAACGCATACCGCGCCTTTGTGGTGAACGATCTCGCGGACGCTCTCCTTTCCGTTTGGGAGCATTATTTTGTCTTCGACGACGTGCAGAACTTTTCCTTTATATATTTCTTTCGATGAAATTTTCTTTTCGGTTATGTTCATAGTTTTTTCTCCTTTCAGATTTCCGCAATATCCCCGATTATTTTCGACGCGATGAGCAGTCCCGCGCTTCCGGGTACGAACGCGGTGCTGCCGGGTACGCGCTTTTCGCCCTCCGCAAACGTCGGTTTTGCGGGGAGTTCGCGCGAGAAAACGACCGTCAGGTGTTTTATTCCGATTGCGCGCAGCCTGGTACGAACGGACTTTGCGAGCGGGCAGTATTCCGTTTTCGAGATGTCGGATATTTCGAGGCGCGAGGGCGAGAGCTTGTTTCCCGTTCCCATCGACGAGATTATCGGCACGCCCGCCTCTGTCGCGCGTCTGATTATTTCTATCTTTGACGGCACGGAGTCGATGGCGTCGGCAATGTAGTCGTATCTATCAAAAGGGAATGAGTCCGCGTTTCCTGCGTCGTAAAAAACGTCGAACGCGCGTATGTCGAGGCTCGGATTTATGTCGAGAAGCCTCTCGCGCATAACGTCAACCTTTTTTCTGCCGACTGTCGAGCGGAGCGCGATTATCTGGCGGTTGAGATTTGAGAGAGCAACGACGTCGCCGTCGAAAATGTCGATGTGACCGATGCCCGAACGCACGAGCGCCTCGCATATGTATCCGCCGACGCCGCCGACACCGAAAACGGCGACACGGGCGTGGGCGAGTTTTTCAATGCTTTCATCGCCTATAACGAGCGCAAGGCGCGAAAGTTCTTCGTTTACCGTAGCCATAAAGTAAAACACCTCCTGAAAAAGAGAAAGCCCGAAAATCGGAAAAGCCGAAGTTCGGGCATTTGGTGCCGGTGACCGGGGTCGAACCGGTACGGTATCGCTACCACCGGATTTTGAGTCCGGCACGTCTGCCAATTCCATCACACCGGCAAATGCAAAATATAGTATAGCATACTTTCGCCGTTTCGTCAAGAGGGTACGCGCAGTTTTTTTCTTTGCTTCGGCTGTGAAAGTTTCGGCAGAGCATTTTGTTTTCGCCGCGGCGGCGCGATTTTCCGAGGAAAATCATACATTATAATATATTCACGAAAGCGAGGCGATTTTTTTGAGTTCACTTTACATCGAGGTCATTTCCGCCGAGAATTTTCTGCCCGTCACGGGCGTGCGCGTCACGGTTACAGGCAAAACCGCCGTCACGGACGGGTGCGGTCGTGCCTTTTTCCGCGACCTTGCGCGCGGAAAACACAAAATCACCGTTTCGGGCGCTTCTGCCGACCCGTGCGAGGTCGTTTTGCCCGAAAAAACGGACGTCTACACGCGGCTTTTCCTTGCCGCTACGGCACGCGAAAGTCAAAAAATACCGCCTGAAAAGTCAAAGTCAAAGAAAATCTAAAATTTTTGAAAAAACGTGAAAAACATATGATTTACCGCTCTAATCGCCTGTAATCGGCTCTGACTTTCTATAATTGACTTTCTTTGACTTTGACTTTCTTTGACTTTCCGATTATAATATAGGCACAAGATAAGAAAAGAGCAAAAGGAGGTGCGTAAAGGTGCTTACAGACCACATAGCGAAGTTGATAGAACAGATGCTTGACGAGGAAGGCGGTTCGCTTGAACTCAGGAGAAACGAAATGGCAAATAAGATAGGCTGTGTGCCGAGCCAGATAAGTTATGTAATCACGTCGAGGTTCACACCCGAACGCGGGTACATAATCGAGAGCAGACGAGGCGGCGGAGGCTGCATAAAGATTGTTCGGAAGCAGATGCAGAAGAGCGAATATCTGATGCATTTCTTCTACGCCGTAGGCGATGCTATCGGCGAAAAGGAAGCCGCGGCGTACCTAAAAAACCTGCTCGGAAATTCTATAATAACCGAGCGCGAATACAATATTATAAGGAACGCGCTTTCGGATTCGGCGCTGTCCGCACTTCCGAACGATAAAAAGGAAGCAGCGAGAGCGAATATATTCAGACATATAATTCTTGCACTTATGAATTAAGAAAAGAGAGGTAAATGATTATGCTTTGCGAAAAATGTAAAAAGAATAAAGCCACTGTATTTTATGAGGAGAACATCAACGGAAAGAAACGCAGCTATTCGCTTTGCGAGGACTGCGCGGCGGAGCTTCAAAAGAGCGGCGAACTTCCGACATCGGACAGCCTGTTTGACAATATGAATATGAGTTTCGCGTCGCCTTTCGCGGCACTTCACGACAGCCTGTTCGGCAGCCTGTTCGGACTTCCCGAAAGCGTTTCGAGAGACGAAAAGAGATGCCCGTCGTGCGGTTCGACCTTTGAGGATTTCAGCCGCCGCGGAAAAGCGGGCTGCCCCGACTGCTACAAAACATTTGCCGAGGAGCTTGAACCGACTGTCCGCTCGATACACGGCAACGCAAAACACGAGGGTCGCGCACCGCTTCGCCTGCGTGCAAAACACGAAAAGGAGAACGAGCTTAAAACTCTTAAAAAGGAACTTAAAGAGGCTATTGACGGCGAGAATTTCGAAAAAGCCGCAGAACTCCGCGACAAGATAAAGAACATTGAAGGAAGAAACTGAGGTGAGTAATATGGCATGGTTTAATAAATCGGGAAAAAGTTCGGATACAGTCATCAGTTCGAGAGTGAGACTTGCGAGAAACCTGGCGGGCTACCCGTTCGCTTCGGTTCTTGACGAAAAGAAAGCAAAGGAAGTCGCCGAAAAGGTGTCGGGGGCGTATGAGGGCGAAGGTCTGAAAAAAATAGATTTCGCCGATATATCGCCCGCGGAGGCGGCGTCCTATGTAGAAAAGCACTACGTCAGCCGTGAGTTCGCGGCGGAGAAAAGGCCGCACGTTCTCTTCCTTAACGAGGACGAGGGAACGGCTATCATGGTAGGCGAAGAGGATCACGTCCGTATTCAGAGCATACTTTCGGGACTTGCGCTTGACGAGGCTTATAAGAATGCCTGCGCCTATGACGATATGCTTGACCGCGAGGTCGAGATAGCCTACGACGAAAAGCTCGGTTACCTTACGCACTGCCCGACGAATCTCGGCACGGGAATGAGAGCGTCCGTGATGATGTTCCTGCCCGCGCTCACGATGACGGGAAGAATAAACGCCGTTGCGGAACAGCTCCCGAAAATGGGGCTCACCGTCAGAGGAATGTACGGCGAGGGTTCGGAGAGCCGCGGAGACCTCTATCAGATCTCCAATCAGATTACGCTCGGCATAAGCGAGGAAGATACGCTTAAAAAGCTCGGCGATATAGTCGGTCAGATAAGCTCGGAGGAAAGAAAAGCGCGCTCCGCTATCAAAGGCGAGAATTACGAGCGCCTCTGCGACAGAATAATGCGTGCCGAGGGTACGCTCAGATACGCGCATATGCTCTCGTCGGGCGAGTTTGCGGAACTTTACGCATATATTCGTCTCGGAATCTCGCTCGGCATAGTAAAGGATATAAGCTACGATACGCTCGATACGCTGCTTGTCCATGTCCTGCCCGCAACTCTTACGCTCTCCCTTTCGGATAAACCGAAAACGGAGAATGAAAGAGACCGCGCAAGGGCAAAATATATAAAAGAAATACTTAAATAATAAGGAAAAACCTTAAAACAAAGGGGGTTTCTCTATGAACCGTTTCACACAAAAAGCACAAAATACACTTAACCGTTCTCTCACAGCCGCGAGAGAAATGGGACATACCTACATCGGCTCGGAGCATCTTCTCTATGCGCTTGCGTGCGAGGAGGACAGCGCCGCGTCGAAGGTACTTGAAAAATACGGCGTTACACCCGAAAACGTGAGATCTCTCATCGAAGAAATGGCGGGTACGGGATCGCCCAGCTACGTCACGGCGACAGATATGACGCCGAGAACAAAGAAAATAATCGAAGGCTCGGCGTATGAGTCAATGCGCTACGGTCAGGGCTATATCGGCACGGAACACCTGCTCCTTGCGCTCCTTAACGAGAGCGATTGCGTCGCGGTCAGAATGCTCGGCGAGCTTGGCGCAGATCCGAGCGCGATAAAGAACGACATCGTCGATTTTCTCGGCGAGGTCGGCGCATCGTCGGGCGTAAGCGCGGACGACGCTCCGAAGGGCGGAAAATCGGGTAAGAAGTCGGATATAAAGGGCGCGCCCACACTCTCAAACTACGGCAGAGACCTCACCGCTATGGCAAAAGAGGGCAAGATCGACCCGATAATCGGCAGAGATAAGGAGACCGAGAGGGTCATTCAGATACTTTCGAGACGTACAAAGAACAATCCTTGCCTTATAGGCGAGCCGGGTGTCGGTAAAACAGCCGTTGTCGAGGGACTTGCCCAGAAGATTGTTGACGGCAGCGTTCCCGAAACGCTTAAAGACAAAACGATCGTTGCGCTTGACATACCGAGTATGATTGCGGGCGCAAAGTACAGAGGCGAGTTCGAGGAAAGAATGAAGAGCGTTATGGACGAGGTGCAGAAGAACCCGAACATAATCCTCTTCATAGATGAAATCCACACCATAATCGGCGCAGGCGCGGCAGAAGGCGCAGTCGATGCGGCAAATATCCTGAAACCCGCGCTCGCAAGAGGCGAAATGCAGGTGATAGGCGCAACGACTATTTCGGAATACCGTGCGCATATCGAAAAGGACGCGGCGCTTGAAAGACGTTTCCAGTCTGTCATGGTAAACGAGCCGACGGCGGAAGAGTCGGTTCAGATACTTATGGGACTTCGCGATAAGTACGAGGCACACCATAAACTCAAAATCACCGATGAGGCAATCGAGGCGGCTGTTTCGCTCTCAAAGCGTTACATCACCGACAGATTCCTGCCCGATAAGGCAATAGACCTTGTCGATGAGGCGGCGTCGAGGATAAGAATTTCGGCGTTCACATCGCCCGAAAGCCTTAAAGATATGGAAGAAGAATTGAAAACTATTTCCCACGATAAGGAAGAGGCGATCAGCGCGCAGAACTTCGAGCGCGCGGCAAGACTGCGTGACGACGAGAAGAAGCTCCGCGAGGAATACGAGGAGAAGAAGTCCGAGTGGCAGAGAGACAATAATAATGCCTCGCACGCCGTCACGGCAAACGATATTGCGGACGTTGTGACCCAGTGGACGGGCATTCCCGTAAGCAAGCTGATGGAGGGCGAGAGCGAAAAGCTCCTTAACCTTGAAAAGATTCTTCGTGAGCGCGTTATCGGTCAGGATAAGGCGATAGAGGTCATTTCAAAGGCGATCCGCCGCGGCAGAATGGGACTTAAAAACCCCAACAGACCGATAGGCTCGTTCATATTCGTAGGACCTACGGGCGTAGGTAAAACGGAACTCACAAAGGCACTTGCGGACGTTATGTTCGGCGACCCGAACGCGATGATAAGGCTTGATATGTCGGAGTACATGGAAAAGCATAGTGTTTCGAAACTCATCGGTTCGCCTCCCGGCTATGTGGGCTACGAGGAAGCCGGTCAGCTCACCGAGAAGATACGCCGTCACCCGTATTCGGTAGTCCTCTTCGATGAAATCGAGAAGGCGCATCCCGACGTGTTCAATATTATGCTCCAAGTCCTTGAAGACGGTGTTCTCACCGATTCGCAGGGACGTAAGGTGGACTTCAAGAATACGATAATCATTATGACGTCGAACGCAGGCGCGTCGGCACTCACCGATAACCGCGCAAAGCTCGGCTTCTCCGAACCCGAAAAGAGCGAGGCGGCGGAGGACGAGCGCAAGAAGACGGAGGAGATCATTATGAACGCGCTCAAAGCGACGTTCAGACCCGAATTCCTTAACCGTGTCGATGACATCGTTATCTTCAATAAACTCTCGCATGAGGACATCTGCAAGATTGCGGAACTTATGCTCGGCGAGGTAAAGAAACGTGTTTCGGACGTCGGTATCGAGCTTGATTTTGACCCGTCCGTTGCGGAACTTGTTGCAAAAGAGGGCTTCGATCCCGTCTACGGCGCAAGACCGCTCCGCCGTGCGATCGTTCATATGGTCGAGGATACGTTCTCGGGCGAAATGCTTGAAGGCAGAGTAAAAGCGGGCGATAAAGTCACCGCCAAAGCCGACGGCGATAAGGTCGTGTTCGTAAATAATACTCCGCACGAGGAAAAGAGCGGGGATAAAAGCGCAGAGGAAAAAAGCGAATAATTAAATACCGCGAATAGTTAAAATCCCGCGGACGGTTATCTCTAAACCGCCCGCGGGATTTATTTATATAATGTAGATATATGTCGAATAGTTATTTAATTTATGTTACGTTATTTTTAACTGCAATAACACACTTTTGGAAATAATAATTTATTTTTGTGTAAAGTATTGACAACAGAGATAAAATATGTTACAATTACAAATGGAAGATGCATTAATCCAAATTGCAAGTATTAAAACCTATATTGTTTTATTTAGAAAGGAAATGATAAATGAAAAAAATTACAAGTCTTATTTTAGCCGTTTTAATCGGAACGAGGACAGTACTCTGTATTGCCTTACGATCTCGAAACAAATATAAAAGGACTGACGTGTGTATATAGCTACACACAGAGATAATATATGACATCGAAAATCCTTTTGAAAACCTGGAAGATTACAAGAAAAGTCCTTGAAACGCTCGGAGACATAATTCTTATCGGCATTTTTCTGTTTTGGCTTTTCGAATTTCCCATCTGCAAGATGCAGGCGAAAGCAAAATACCGAGACTTTTCGGCGGAGTACCAAAATGTCACGAAAGCCGATATTGACGACATTAAATACGAAAAAGACTACGGCGGGTATAAGATCAGCGCCACGTATAAGTCCATGCCCGACTATGAATACATATATTCATACAGAAAAGGCAGTATAAACTGCACTGTGTATAAAGACGGTTTTACCGTTCCGAAAAACACGCAGCTTGAAATCCCGAATGTTGACGGGTGGAAGTAACCCGAAAGGATTTATTTATGGAACTTGAAAAAACAATAAAAAGTCCCTTGGATACCGTCAAAAAAATTGCGAAAATCACGCATGAGATACTTCGTATTGCGGCACTTTTTGGAGTGCTTATACTCTGGCTCGTCGAATTTCCCGTCTGCAAGATGCAGGCGAAAGAAAAATACCGAGAGTTTTCGGCGACCTATCAGAACGTGACAAAGGACGATATTCTTGAAATAAAATATCACAAAGATTATAAAATGGGCGGGTATTATGTAGAGGTAAAGTACAAGGCACTGCCCGACTACGACTATTCCTACACATACCTCGACGGAAAAATGACCTGCCATATCACAAAGGACGGCGTTTATGTCCTTTCGGACAAAGCACTCGAAATTCCGGGCGTTGACGGTTGGCATTAAGATAAAAAATCCCGCGGACGGGTTTTAACACCGTCCGCGGGATTTATTGTACATATTTAAGCGTGAATGCCTTTCACGGTGGGGAGAAATCAGATATCGTATCTTCCCGCAAACGACGCAGCGATGCCCTCAATGCCGAGCAGAACGAGGTAAAAACCGAGCATATAGCAGACGGCGCGGAGCGTCACGAACGACATCGCGGGACTGAGCAGCATAAAGAAGCCGAGAATGAGTCCGAGAATGTTCGACGTCACAGCAAAGACGTAATAAGATCTGCTTCCGAGGCGGTAAAGAGGATTTATGTGCGCAAGCTCCGATATGCAGTGCGCGATAAGCCACACGGGGAGCAAAATGACGAGCGCCCACTTGCCCATATTCGGGTCGGAGAGGAGCAGAACGCCGCACATAACGCTCATTATTCCCGAAATCAGCGACATCATCGGCGCAAAACCCGTAAAAGTGCAGAGGCGCGCGTAGACGACGATATCGAAAACTCCTGTCACGACGGCGACTATACCGTATATGACGACTGCGCCCGTCAGAACGCTTTCGGGACGCACGAACGTGAAAATGCCGAGCAGAAGAAGGACTGTTCCGATAATGAAAAGCGGAACGGAGAAGCCTTTTTTTCCGTATCTCATACAGTTTTCCCTTCTTTCTTTTCAAGGATTGCCATAAATTCGTTTCCTGTAATCGTTTCCTTTTCGTAGAGGTACTTTGCAAGCTCGTCGAGCTTTCTGCGGTTGTCTTCGAGCAGCCTGCGAGCCTTTTCGTGCTGTGCCTTTACCGTTTCGACGACTTTTTTGTCGATTTCGCGCTGCGTTTCCTCCGAGCAGGAGAGGGAAGTGTCGCCGCCGAGGTACTGATTTGTCACCTTTTCCATCGCAACCATATCAAATTCGTCCGTCATACCGTAGCGCGTTATCATGGCGCGTGCGAGCTTTGTCGCCTGTTCGATGTCGTTCGACGCACCCGTTGTGACCTCGCCGAAAACGACTTCCTCCGCGGCTCTTCCGCCCGTGAGAGTTGCTATTTTGTTTAAGAGTTCCTCTTTTGTCATAAGAACCTTGTCGTTCTGCTCAACCTGCATCGTGTAGCCGAGCGCGCCCGATGTTCTCGGAATTATCGTTATTTTCTGAACGGGCGCGGATTCGGATTGAAGCGCCGCGACGAGTGCGTGGCCTATTTCGTGATAGGAGACGACCTTTTTTTCGCCGTCTGTCATTATCGCATTCTTCTTCTGGTAGCCCGCGATGACGACTTCAATGCTCTCTTCGAGGTCTGCCTCGCAAACGACTGTTCTGCCGTTTCTGACGGCACGCAGAGCCGCCTCGTTTATGATGTTTGCAAGCTCCGCGCCCGATGTTCCCGCAGCCATACGCGCGATCGTGTGGAAATCGACGTCGGGAGCCGTCTTTATTTTCTTTGCATGTACTTTCAGGATAGCCTCTCTGCCGATAAGGTCGGGAAGCTCAACGGGAACTCGCCTGTCGAAGCGTCCCGGGCGCGTGAGCGCGGGGTCGAGCGACTCGGGTCGGTTCGTCGCCGCGAGAATGATAACGCCCGTGTTGCCCGAAAAGCCGTCCATTTCGGTGAGGAGCTGGTTGAGCGTCTGTTCACGCTCGTCGTTTCCGCCGATGTTGCCCTCGCGCTTTTTTCCGATGGCATCTATCTCGTCGATAAAGACGATACAGGGTGCTTTTTCCTTTGCCTGCGCAAAGAGGTCGCGCACCTTTGATGCGCCCATGCCGACGAACATTTCGACAAATTCAGAGCCTGACATCGAGAAGAACGGCACGCCCGCTTCGCCCGCGACAGCCTTTGCGAGCATGGTTTTACCCGTGCCGGGAGGGCCTACGAGCAGGACGCCTTTCGGCATCTGCGCGCCCGCGTCCGAGTATTTCTTCGGGTTGTGGAGGTAATCGACTATCTCCGCAAGGCTCTCTTTTGCCTCGTCCTCGCCCGCAACGTCGGAGAAACGGATACCGTCGCTTGACGGAACGTATATCTTCGCGTTCGACTTGCCGAGACCGAATGACATCGCATTCGGACCGCCCGCCTGCGACATCATCTTCTTTGAGAGGTACTGTCCGAGACCTATGAAGATAACGATCGGGAGAATGTAAGTGAGCAGGAAACTGACGAGAGGCGACGTGCCTTTTTCAATATCCTGCGCGAACTTCGCGCCCGATTCGTAGAGCCTCTCGGTGAGGTTCGGGTCGTTCATCGTGCCCGTTTTGTAGATATTCTGCTCGTCTTTGTCGGTAAAGACGATCTCGGAGCTGCTTATTTCGACGCTTCCGATGTTTCCGTCCTCGGTCATTTTCATGAACGTGCCGTAATCGACTTCCTTTACGCGCGCACTCATGAGAAGAGGCGATATAACCATGTTGAAGAGCAGAATGACTGCAAGAACGATACCGTAGTAATAGATAAGCGGTTTTTTCGGTGATTTTACTTCTTTCATACTGTGCTCCTTTTTATATTGATACTTTAATAATATTCCTTTTTTATAAACCGAATATAAACAAACTAAAAAAATCCCCGCTTGTGCGGGGGATTTTTTAATTCATAACAAGCGCGGCGATAAAGTAAGCGATAATTCCGTAGCCCGCAAAGAGCGCGAGAATGACCCATATGACGCGGATAAGCGTCGAATCGACGCCGAGACATTCGGCGATACCGCCGCAAACGCCGAGCAGCTTTTTGTCGGTATGCGAGAGGCGCAGATTTTTGAATTTTCCGCCGTCCGAGATGTATTCGGCATAGCCCGCGGGCGGATTCGGAATGACGATGGCGCAGATGAGATAGGCGAGAATGCCGATGCCCGCGAAAACAATCGTCAGTCCCCAGATGAGGCGCACGAGCGTCGGGTCAACGCCGAAATAGTTTGCAATTCCTCCGCAAACGCCGAAGAGTTTTTTGTTCACCGTCGAGCGGTAGAGTTTCTTCTTTTCTTCCATAATGTATGTTCTCCTTGTATTGAATTTTGTTACTTTCCGAGCAGAAAACGCTTTGCAGCCAGATATTCGAGCATTGCGCGCTCGCGTGCCTGCGCGCCCGCGTTCTTTTTAAGAACGGCGCGGAGCAGAATGTTCTTCGGCGTCTCCTCGGGGTCGATGAGTTCGAGCGCGTCGCAGTCGTAGCCGTCCGCTTCGAGTTTTTTTAAGCGCAGAGCGTCGGTCGCCGCGTCGCAGAATTTCTGCCTTAACATCGAATATTCGGAGATGAACGACAGCGCCGTGCAGTTCAGTTTGTGATTTAATTCGTGGTGACAGCAGGGCGTTGAAAGAATTACGGGTGTGCGCCACTTCGCCGCCTTTTCGAGCACTGTGTCGGTCGCCGTGTCGCAGGCGTGAAGCGAAATTACAAGCGCGGGCGGCATATCTGTTTCGTATGCGTTTATGTCGCCGCAGACAAATTCGAGTCCCGAAAAGTCCAGCTTTTTCGCGACGGACGAACAGTATTCTATGACGTCCGCTTTGAGGTCTACGCCCGTCATGCGCACGTCTCTGCCGCGTATGTTCGCAAAGTAGTGGTAGACGGCGAACGAGAGGTAGCTCTTTCCGCAACAGAGGTCGCATATGCGGAGCGTGCCGGCATCGGGCAGGTGCTTTTCGACGTCGCGTATGTGTTCGAGAAAGCGGTTTATCTGCCTGAATTTCGGGCGCTTTTTGTCGTGTATTCTGCCGTTTTCGTCGCTCACGCCGAGCAGAATCAGAAACGGCTCGTCGCCTTTCAGAATGTAATTCTTCTCCTTGTCGTTGCCCGTAACTGCCGCTTCTTCCGCACTGTCAAGCCTTTCCGCGCTCAGCTTTCCCGCGCCGATGACGGTCTCTTTTCCGCCCTTCGAGCGCCTGTATTCGCTCTCGCCGACGGTCGTAATGACGTTTATCTGCGCGTACCCCGAACATATTTCCGCAAGGGACGGCGCCTCTTTGAGCGGAATGTTCGTGTGGCGCGCCTTGTTGTCGGCGGTGAACGTCTCGGCTTGGAGAACGTCCGCACCCGCGATTTTTTTCGGCGTAATGACGGTTTTTTTGACATTTTTGTCAATAGATTTCGAGAGGACAGCCTTTTTAAGTGCCTTTTTCTCCGCCGAAAGTATTATGAGAGAGACGATTTTTTCGACTTCGGGTGAAAATTGAATATTATTTTCCGTTTTTTCCATTGCCTTTGCCCTTTCCGAGCGAGATCTTCGATTCCGTCCCCGCAAGCAGACGCTTTATGTTCTCGCGGTGCATAAAGACGACAAGCACTGCGACAAGCACCGCGATAAGAGTGTCCGTACCCGTAAAGAGATCGTTCGCGGCAAGATAGTCGGCGAGAATGAGGTCCATTCTGTTAAGCAGAACGGGGTATATAAGCGCGCACATCACGGAGCCGAGCGAAACGTACTTCGAGAACGCCACGATGATGACGAACATAACGAAAAGTATCGCAAAAACGACGGGGTTCAGCATAAGAATCATAGCCGCAAGGCACGCGACGCCTTTGCCGCCCTTAAAACGGTAGTAGATAGGGAACATATGACCGAGAATGCAGAAAAGTCCCGCGAGATAGCCGCCGAACATAAGTCCCATGAGCGCGCAGCCGAGCGTCACCGAGACGACGCATTTGAGCATATCGCAGACGAGCGTCAGCGCGCCCATTCCTTTGCCGTAGGTGCGGAGCATATTCGTCGTGCCGCCGTTTCCGCTGCCGTGTTTTCTGATGTCGTCGCCGTATTTTATCTTCGAGATTATGATACCGAAATTCATCGAGCCGAGCAGGTACGGTATAACGATGCACGCGAGCATAAGCCCGATAAAGAGCAGATAGAACGGCGCGCCGTCGAGCTTGTATTCTCCGACGAGGGTGCTGAAAAGACCTCTCGCCATAAAACCTCTGTAAATCATTCTTCTTTGTTATTTTCTCCTTTCGCAAAAAGGGCGTCGAGCCTTCTTTTTGCCTCTTCGGTTCTCTTTTCGCTTTCGCGCGGAAGAGGTGTGAATACTCCGTCCGTAAAGTCGAGGACGTCGCCTTCTTTGACTTCGATACCGCCGAGTGCGTCGCGCGTAAACGCCAGCGTTTCGTCATCGTCCGAGACGAAAACGCATATGTTTTCTTCGATTCGGTCGAGCGTGATTATCATATTGAAATATTCGCCTTTCCTCTTTTTCATAACTTCCGAAAAGCGTTTTGCACACGCTTTCATAATATCATACCACAATTCGCGCTTTTTTTCAACAATTTATTTTACGAATGTTTTGCGCGCGCGTTTTTTTCGTATTTTGTGCAAATCGACGGAGAAAGTAAAATTTATGTTGTTTTTTTTCGTAAAGTGCCGTGAAATAAGGCGATAAAACGACTTTTTGAGGCAGGAAAAGTCTTTGTCCTCTTTGGTACGGCAAAACATTTTCGTTATTATGCACAAAAAATATTCCCGTTTGCCCAAAATTTCTATTTCCTATTGAAAAAAACTTCCGTATGGTGTATAATTATAATGTGATAAAACCGCATGGGTAAAGCCTGTGCCAAAACCTCTTTTCGGAGGAGATGTTATGATAAAAACAAAGGATAAAAACGAAAACGGCGGACTCGCGCCTTTCCTCTTCCACGAGGGAACAAACTATGAGGCTTACGACTACCTCGGTTCGCATGCGGACGAGAACGGATACGTTTTCCGCGTCTGGGCACCGCACGCGGAGGCTGTTTACGTCGTCGGCGACTTCAACGGCTGGCGGGACGAAACGCCGATGAGACGCGTTACAAACGCGGGCATATGGGAGGGATATATCGCACGCGAGGAATATACGTTCGGCGAATTTTCAAACTATAAATATAAGATAATCACCGCGGGCGGAGAAGAGATATATAAATCCGACCCGTATGCGAATCATTTTGAAACGCCGCCCGCAACGTCGTCGAAATACTACGATATAAGCGGCTTCGTCTGGCACGACGACGCATGGCTGCGCGACCGAAAAAAGCGTATGTGCGCATGCTACGCAGAGCCGATAAACATTTACGAGGTTCACCTGCTCTCCTGGAAAAGGCATGAGGACGGCACGTCGTATTCGTATCTCGAACTTGCGGAGGAGCTTCCGGCGTATGTAAAGCAGATGGGCTATACGCACGTCGAATTTATGCCCGTTATGGAACATCCGTTTGACGGCTCGTGGGGCTATCAGGTCTGCGGTTACTATGCGCCGACCTCGCGCCTCGGGACGCCGAAGGACTTTATGACCCTTGTCGATAAGCTCCATACGGCGGGCGTCGGCGTCATTCTCGACTGGGTCCCAGCGCATTTCCCGAAGGACGCGCACGGTCTTTACGAGTTCGACGGCGAACCGCTCTACGAATACCAGGGCGCGGATAAAATGGAGCATAAGAGCTGGGGTACGAGACGCTTTGACGTCGGCAGAAACGAAGTCGAATCCTTCCTTGTCTCGAACGCGTCGTTCTGGGCGGAGAAGTATCATGCGGACGGTCTGCGCGTTGACGCCGTCGCCTCGATGATATACCTCGATTACGATAAGAAACCCGGCGAGTGGCTTCCGAACTCCGAGGGCGATAACCGCTGCCTCGAAGCAATCTCGTTCTTCCGTAAACTGAATTCGCATATGCTGAATAATTTCCCCGACGTTATGATGATAGCGGAGGAATCGACCGCGTGGCAGAACGTAACGCGTTTTGACGACAAAAACGGTCTCGGCTTTACGATGAAGTGGAATATGGGCTGGATGAACGACCTCCTGAGCTACGCCGAAACGGACCCGTATTTCAGGAAATACAATCACGACAGACTGACGTTTTCGCTTATGTACGCTTTCGGCGAGCGCTATGTGCTTCCGATTTCGCACGACGAAGTCGTTCACGGCAAGAAGTCGTTCCTCGATAAAATGCCGGGCGACTACGATATGAAATTCGCGGGCGCAAAGGCGTTTATGACCTATATAATCGCGCACCCGGGCAAAAAACTGTCGTTTATGGGAAGCGAGATAGGGCAGTTCAGAGAGTGGGACTATCAGGGGCAGATCGAATGGTTTCTGCTCGGCTACGAAAAGCACGCGGGACTTCATACGTTTGTGCGCGACCTCAATAATCTTTATCTTTCGCGTCCCGAACTCTGGGAGCGCGACGACTCGTGGGACGGTTTCCGCTGGATCGACGCGGATAATAAGAACGAGAGCGTCCTCTCGATGCGCAGAATAGCTCGCGACGGCTCGGAGATAATCATCGTCGTGAACTTTACGCCGATAGACAGACCGCGCTTTAACCTCGGCGTTCCCGAGGCGGGCGAATATAAGGTTCTTCTCTGCTCGGCGGATAAAAAATACGGCGGAGACAGGAATTTTACGGGCAAAAAGGTGAAATCCTTCATCTGTAACGGTTACAGACAGAACGGACTTGAAAACGCCGTCGAATTTGACCTTGCGCCGATGTCGGGTTATGTGTTTGTGAGAGAGACGAGAGGAAAAGGAAATAGGAAAAACATTAAAAAATATAAAACACCCCAAAAATAACACCAAAGCGGTGCGTGCCAAAGCACGCGTGCCGAAAAATATACAATCAGATTTTTTTACCGGGAGGAAAGCTCATGTTCAAGAAGAAAGAATGTATCGCAATGCTCCTCGCAGGCGGACAAGGGAGCAGACTGTATGCGCTTACGACCAAAACCGCAAAACCCGCAGTGCCCTTCGGCGGAAAATACCGAATTATCGATTTTCCGCTTTCCAACTGTATCAACTCCGGTATCGACACGGTCGGCGTGCTGACGCAGTACCAGCCGCTCGTGCTTAACGAATATATAGGAAACGGTCTGCCGTGGGATCTCGACAGAGCATTCGGCGGCGTGAAGATACTCCCGCCGTACCAGGGGCATAAGGGAGCCGACTGGTATAAGGGAACGGCGAACGCAATCTACCAGAACCTTGAATTTATAAACAGATATGACGCCGATTACGTCCTCATTCTTTCGGGCGACCATATTTATAAAATGGACTACGAGAAAATGCTCGAATATCATATCGAAAAGGGCGCGGACTGCACCATTGCGGTGCTGAACGTGCCGCTTGAAGAGGCGAGCAGGTTCGGCATTATGAGCGCAAACGCGGACGGTTCGATATATAAGTTCTCCGAGAAGCCGAAGAACCCCGACAGTACGCTCGCGTCGATGGGAATTTATATATTCTCAAAGGCAAAACTCGAAAAATACCTTGTCGAAGACAATAACGACCCGAAATCCGCAAACGATTTCGGAAAGAATATAATCCCGAATATGCTTGCGGCGGGCGAAAAGATGTTCGCGTACCGCTTTGAGGGCTACTGGAAGGACGTCGGAACGATTTCGAGCCTCTGGGAGGCGAATATGGACCTCCTCGGCGAAAATCCCGCGTTCTCCGTCGATGACGAGAGCTGGCGAATCTTCTCGCGTCACTTTGCCGCCGCACCGCAGTATATCGGAAACAACGCCGAGATAAAGAACAGCATAATCACCGAGGGCTGCGAAATTTACGGAAAAGTCGAAAACAGCGTCATCTATACTGGCGTTAAAATAATGGAGGGCGCGACCGTGCGCGACAGCGTCATTATGGGTGACTGCGTTATCGGAAAGGGCGCGACGGTAGACTATTCCATCATTGACGGAAATGTAAATGTAGGCGAGAGAGCCGTCATAGGCGAGCCGAAATCGCCCGAATCGAAGATAACCGTTCTCGGCGAGGACGTGAAAATAGGCGACGGCGAGAAGATTGCCGCGGGCGAAATGATTTCGGACACATAAGGGAGGAAAAGCAGATAATATGAGCGCATTCGGACTTATTTTTTCAAATATCCACGACCAGAACATTCCCGAACTTACGGGCAGACGTACTATGGCGTCGGTTCCGTTCGGCTGCCGTTACAGACTCATTGATTTTGCACTCTCGAATATGGTAAATTCGGGTATAACGACCGTCGGAATAATCACGCATAACAATTATCAGTCGCTTCTCGACCATATCGGCACGGGCAAGGACTGGGACCTCGCGAGACGTTCGGGAGGAATCAAACTCCTGCCGCCTTTCGTCGCAAGCTACGATAACGCGAGCGCGACAAAGCTCTATACGACACGCCTCGAAGCGATGATGGGCGCGATGAATTTCTTAACGAGACGAACAGAGGATCATATAGTCCTCTCGGACTGCGACTCGATATGCAATATCGACATAAGCGACGTAATAAAAAGACATAAAGAGACGGGTGCGGATATAACCGTCGTCACGACCACCGTCGACGCTGATAAATGCGAGATAGCGCAGGGGAACGCCGTTATCACCTCGGACGAGAATAACCGTATTTCCGACGTCGTTCACTATAACAGACGAATCCACGGAATAAGGGAGATAAGCACAAATATTATCGTCGCGACGAGACAGTATCTTGTAAGTGCCGTTTCGAATGCGATAAGCCACGGCTATACGAGCTTTTACAGCGATATAATAGACCGTAACCTGCTCCGCTCAAACTTCTTTGTATATAAGTATGACGGCTATTTCGGTCAGGTGACGTCGCTCGCGGGCTACTACGAAAAGAATATGCAGCTTCTTGACAGTGCTGTCAGAGAGAGCCTCTTTGCGGTGCAGAACAGACCCGTACTCACAAAGGTTCGTAACTCGCCTCCGACGAGGTATTCGGGCGACGCAAAGGTCGTCAATTCTCTCGTGGCAGACGGCTGCTTCATTGAGGGAACGGTTGAAAACTCGATAATTTTCCGCGGCGTGCGTGTCGGTAAGGATACGGTTGTAAAAAATTGTATTCTTATGCAGGACACCGTCGTCGGCAGAAATGCGGAGCTTAATTGCGTCGTGACGGATAAGAACGTGTTTATAAAGGATACGAGAAATCTTTCGGGATATTGCACACACCCGTTCTTCATCGAAAAGGGAACGATGATTTAAGACGGGAAAGCTCTTGGTTGAGCCTTTTTGTTGAAAGTTTCGCCCGCCTTTTCAAAGGCGGTGCGGTCAAGGGCGCATAGCCCTTGTCGCCGTCCGCAGACGGCGAAATGATCTCGGCGCTTTTCTTTGGGCAAAGACCTTTCTTTTGCGCCTGCTACGTCAAAAGAAAGGGCGCCGATGGAGACCGCAAGACTTCACGTCAGCGGATAGACAGACAACCCTTCCGTCGGAGGGCTTGCGCACCTCCGCCACCTCCCCTTACACAGGG
>CAKRPQ010000016.1 GCA_934385225.1 uncultured Eubacteriales bacterium | reverse complement strand
ACAGTGACCAAGGCTTTCAATATACGTCAGAGGCATATTTTAAGCTAACACAATCATACCGCATCATACCGTCAATGCCAAGACGCGGAATCCCATATCTTCTGATTAACGCTTTGCCGAAAGGTTTTTCCCAATACTAAAAACCGAATGTATCTATCGCGCGAACATACAATCCTACAATAATGAGCGTATACAACTCAAAGCAAAACCGACACCGCTTGAAAAGCGTTGCCGGTTCGTTGCTTAAATTTTAATATCTTCTGCCTCAGGGGCTTTTTTGTTTCGTCCGCACATTTTGGGGCGACCCATTTCTTTATCCGATTTTACGATTCTTCCTTTTTTGACATAACCGAAAGAGCCTCGTAAATGCCTCTTACGGGAATGAGTTTTATGCCGTCGACCTCTATTTTTCTCTTTTCGACATTTCGGTACGGAATCACCGCGCGCGTAAAACCGAGACGCGCTGCTTCGTGTATCCGCGCTTCTATATTCGACACCGCGCGGCATTCGCCCGAAAGCCCAAGCTCGCCTATGGCGATAACGTCGTCGGGAATTATCCTGTCCGTGAGGCTTGAAACCATAGCGAGTGCTGTCGCTATATCCGCGGCGGGTTCGTCAAGGTGCAGACCGCCGATGACATTCATATAAACGTCGCTCTGGTAGAATTTAAGGCCGAGCCTCTTTTCGAGAACGGCGAGTATTAAGCACATTCTGTTGTAATCTATGCCGTTCGCGGCTCTACGCGGCGCGGGAAACGTCGTCTGCGCGACGAGTGCCTGAACCTCGGCGATAATAGGTCTTGTCCCCTCCATTGTGCAGACGGCACAGTTGCCGGGAACGTTCTTCGGTCTGCCCGCAAGGAGCATTTCGGACGGATTTTCCACCTCGTCAAGCCCCTTGTCCGTCATTTCGAAAACGCCTATTTCGTTAGTCGAACCGAAACGGTTTTTTATCGCGCGGATTATTCTGTATGACCGGTGTCTTTCGCCCTCAAAGTAGAGCACCGCGTCAACCATATGTTCGAGTATCTTCGGACCCGCGATGCCGCCCTCTTTGTTGACGTG
Source organism: uncultured Eubacteriales bacterium (assembly GCA_934385225.1). Classification (GTDB taxonomy): domain Bacteria; phylum Bacillota; class Clostridia; order Oscillospirales; family CAG-272; genus SIG710. The sequence goes on along the minus strand of CAKRPQ010000016.1, from coordinate 28,245 downwards.
ACCGACGAGGAGCATTGATATTCCCGCCGATTTTGCGAGATTTATGAACGCGAGCGCGCTTTCCTTTATCTGCGTCGTGCTTCCGGGAGTACTTGCGATCCTGTCGCTGTAAATTGTCTGGATCGAGTCGATTATAATGACGTCGGGCTTTATTTTCGATATTTCGGAGAGAATATTGTCAATGTTCGTCTCTGTCAGAACGTGCAGATTGCGCCCGACGATGCCGAGCCTCTTTGCGCGCAGTTTGAGCTGTCCGCCCGATTCCTCGCCCGATATGTAGAGGACTTTTCGCGTAATCCCGTGCGCGTCCGTCGTTCCGAGAGCGTCCGAAATCTGCATAAGAAGTGTCGATTTTCCTATGCCCGGTTCGCCCGAAAGGAGAACAACCGACCCGCTTACAAGTCCGCCGCCGAGAACGCGGTCAAGCTCGCCGAGTCCCGTCTCGGAACGAATGTATTCGGGAAGTTCAAGCTCGTCGAATTTTTGCGCGTGCGCGGCGTTCTCGCCGCCGACACCGTTCATAGGAACTATGCGCTTCGGTGCGGCTGTTTTTGTCTCCGCTTCTACAACGTCCTCGACAAAAGAGTTCCACGCGCCGCAGGACGGGCATTTTCCGAGCCACTTCGGACTTTTGTACTCACATTCGGAGCATATATATACTGTTTTAAGACCTTTCATAGCGATACCACCCAAATTATTCAGATATATTTATTATATCACGCAGAGCCGCATTTTTCAACAGATAAACGAAAACACAGAAAAAACCACATTATTTCTGCGTAAATGTTGTTTTGCTCTTGACAAACGCGCGGATATATGTTATCATTCAGTTAAATAAATTCGAAAATTCGGAGGAATGTATGAAGGGCATTGATGAAAGATACGAATATGCGAAAAAAAGATATGCCGAGATAGGCGTTGACACCGATAAGGCGATAAAGGCACTTTCGGGCAAGGCAATCTCGCTCCACTGCTGGCAAGGCGACGACGTTCACGGCTTTGAGGGTTCGACGACGCTTGACGGCGGTATCCAGACGACGGGCAACTACCCCGGGGCGGCAAGAAATCCCGAAGAACTTATGGCGGATATCGACAAGGCACTCTCGCTTATCCCCGGAAAACACAGAATAAATCTTCACGCCTGCTACGCGATATTTGAGGACGGCGAAAAAGCCGACAGAGACGCGCTTCTGCCGAAGCATTTCGGAAAATGGGTCGAATTCGCAAAGGAAAGAGGGCTCGGAATAGACTTTAACCCGACATTCTTCTCGCACCCGCTCGCAAAGGGACTGACCCTCTCGAATCCCGATGAAAACATCAGAAACTTCTGGATAAGACACGGCATCGCGTGCCTGCGCATATCCGAATACTTTGCGCGCGAGCTCGGAACGCCGTGCTTAATGAACATCTGGATACCCGACGGAATGAAGGACGTTCCCGCAGACCGTCTGACACCGAGAGCGCTCTTCAAGGACTCGCTTGACAAGATCCTCGGCGCAGGATATGACAAAAATCTCGTGTATGTTTCGCTTGAATCAAAGGTGTTCGGTATCGGATACGAGTCCTATACCGTCGGTTCGAGCGAGTTTACGATAAACTATGCGGCGCAGAACGGGATCCTGAGCCTTATGGACAACGGTCACTATCACCCGACCGAGGTCGTTTCGGACAAGATACCGTCCATGCTCCTCTTTAATGATAAGGTTGCTCTTCACGTCACGCGCGGAGTGCGCTGGGACAGTGACCACGTTGTTCTTTTCGACGACGAGACAAAGGAAATCGCAAAGGAGATCGTCAGAAACGACGCGCTTGACCGCGTTCTTGTCGGACTTGACTATTTCGACGCGAGCATAAACCGCATTGCCGCATGGGTCGTCGGTATGCGCAACTTCCAGAAATCGCTTCTCTACGCGCTCCTTCTGCCGAACGATAAGCTCGCCGAAATGCAGAAAAACGGCGAAAATACAGAGCTTCTCGCGCTCGGCGAAGAACTTAAATTCTTCCCGTTTGCCGACGTTTGGGCAAAGTTCTGCGAGGTAAACGGCGTCGATGCGGGCGAGCGCTGGATAGATGAGGTCAAAAAGTACGAAAAAGAAGTCCTCTCAAAGAGATAAAACGATACGCGAAAAATCAGGCGGATAACATCTGCTTGATTTTTCTTTTTTCTTGTGCTATACTATTGAAAAACGGAGGTGTGTCAGGATATGGGAGAAAACAGATTTATCGACTTTGCCGTCGAGCTGCAAGCGCTCGCACAGGCGGGACTTGCCTACGGCAGGGACGTTTACGATATCGAGCGCTTTGAGCGCATAAGGGAGATAGCGGCGGAGATGATGTCGGATATTTCGGGACTTCCGACGGAAAAGGTGAAGGATCTTTTCTGCAACGAAACAGGTTATCAGACGCCGAAAATAGATACGAGGGCGGCGATATTTTCGGACGGAAAAATTCTTCTCGTGCGTGAGAAGAGCGGAAAGTGGTCGCTTCCGGGCGGCTGGTGCGACGTGAATGTTTCCGTCGGCGAGAACGCCGTCAAGGAGGTGCGCGAGGAGGCGGGACTCAACGTCACGGCAGACAGGATAATCGCCGTCGAGGACAGGAAAAAGCACAATCTGCCCGTCTATGCGCATAACGTGTGCAAAATATTCTTTATGTGTTCGGTAAAAGGCGGTCGTTTCGAGAAAAATTCCGAAACTACGGAGTCGGCATATTTTGCGGAGGACGAACTTCCGCCGCTTGCGACGGAGAAGAACAACGAGGAACAGGTGAAAATGTGCTTTGAGTTCTACCGCGATAAAAACAGGCAGACCGTGTTCGACTGAGGTGCAAGAATGGGAGAACTATCGGTAAGAAAGGCGGCGGGGAGGGATATTCCCGCCGTGCTTGCCGTTTACGATGCGGCGAGAAAATTTATGCGCGAAAACGGCAATCCGACGCAGTGGGGTACGCATCACCCGCCCGAATCGCTTCTTCGCGCCGATGTTGAAAACGGAGAGCTCTACGTTATCGAGGAAAACGGCGGCGTTCACGGCGTTTTTGCTTTCATCGTGGGAGCAGACCCGTCGTATGCCCGTATTGACGGCGGCTCGTGGCTCTCGGACAGCGAATACGGCACACTTCACCGTGTTGCGGGCGACGGAAAGGTCAAAAACGTGTTCGGGACCGCGCTCGGATACTGCGAGAAAACTCTCGGTGTGCGCCATATCCGTATTGATACGCACGAGAATAACCTTAAAATGCGGCATTGCATAGAAAAGAACGGTTTTTCGTACCGCGGGATCATATATATTCCGAGCGACGGCACGCCCCGCCTTGCCTACGAAAAAATATAAGCTAAGCAGTCCGTTCTTTTTGTTGTATTCTATTGACTTTGGTTGTTTTTTGTGGTATCATTAACCTGAAAAAATAAATAAAGGAGATAATTCCATGACAGAACTTGAAATCAAACAGCAGATATGCGATATCGGCAAGAGAATCTATAACAGAGGAATGGTCGCGTCGAACGACGGCAACATTTCCGTAAAACTGAACGATCACGAATTTCTCTGCACGCCCACGGGCGTTTCAAAGGGCTTTATGACACCCGAATACATATGCAAGGTTGACGAGAACGGCAAGGTCATCGAGGCAAACGAAGGTTTCAGACCGTCCTCCGAGATAAAGATGCATATGAGAGTTTATAAGGAGCGTCCCGACGTTGTGAGCGTCGTTCACGCACACCCGATGTACGCTACGGCGTTCGCTATTGCCGGTATTCCGCTTACACCTCCGATCATGCCCGAAGCCGTCATCGCTCTCGGCGAAGTTCCGATAGCAAAGTACGGCACACCCTCGACAGACGAGATACCCGACGCCGTTTCCGAATATTTGCAGTCCTATGACGCCGTTCTTCTCGCAAATCACGGCGCGCTTGCGTTCTCCGACTCGCTTCTGAACGCTTATCATAAGATGGAGAGCCTTGAATTCTACGCACAGCTTCTCTTCCTTGCGAGACAGCTCGGCGGTCCTAAGGAGCTTACACACGAACAGGTGGAGAGACTTTACGACATTCGCCGCGCGTTCGGTCTCAAAGGCAAGCACCCCTGCGATAAGGAAAAGAAGTAATGCTGGCGGTAGAGAGACGTAATACGATACTGACAAGACTTCAACTTGTCGGAAATGTTGTGGTTGCGGAGCTTGGCGAGGAGTTCGGCGTGACCGAGGAGACTATACGCCGCGACCTTGAAAAACTCGAAGCGGAGGGACTTGCGAAAAAGACCTACGGCGGCGCAGTAGCGGTCAAAAAGAATTCGCTTGACCTGCCGTTCAACGTCAGAAAGAGCGTCTGCACAGAGGAAAAACAGTATATTGCCGAGCTTGTTTCGCGTGAAATAAAGGACGGCGATACGCTTATGCTCGACGCAAGCTCGACTGCGGGCTTTATCGTAAAAAGGATAAAGGACAGAAAAAATCTGACCGTTATAACAAATTCCGTCGAGATACTGATAGAGCTTTCCGATGTCGAAGGCTGGACGGTGATTTCAAGCGGCGGAACGTTAAGGGAAGGTTCGCTTTCCCTTGTCGGAGGCGCCGCGATCAAGACTATATCGTCGTTCCACGCGGATATTGCGATAATTTCCGCAAAGGGGATAGATACCGAATTCGGCGTAAGCGAACCGAACGAACAGGTTGCCGAGATCAAACGCGCGATGCTTGAAAATTCGACGGCGAAGATCCTTGCCGTTGACAGCTCGAAGTTCGATAAAATGTCGCTTGTGCGCATTTGCGGACTGCAAGACGCGAATGTGCTCGTGACCGACAAAGAACCCGACGAAAAGTGGATATCGCGCCTCTCGACCGATAATGTGCGCGTTGTTTTCTGACACATATTTTTGGAAAAATAAATTGCCGCGGCGGATAATTTCCGCCGCGGCTTTTGCGTTTACTTTTTCTTTACGGGGATCATCATTTCGCAGCGGTAGTTTTGGTCAAGTATGCCGTCCGCGTATTTCGACGGGTCGTCGTATTTTTCAATGCAGTAACCCGCCGCAGATTCGTATTCTTTGAGTGCGGAGAGTCATTCGGTGAAAATTTTTGTGCTTGCGTCACGAAAAGCGGTAGGCATAGGATCTACGATCGGGAAAACAGCCCATGTGAACGCAGGTATAGTCCTTACCGTGAAGCCTTTCGGCACGTTTTCGCCTGCGCCCGCGGCGTAATCGTCCGCGATAACGGTAAACGCTTCTTTTTTCTCAATTCTGTAATCCATAAGATATCCTCCTTCAAGAGAGATTTTGACTTTTAGCGGAGCGAAATATTTAAGTATCGCGTAATCTTTTCGCGCGCAGGCGAGTGTCACACCGTGAAACCTCGTGAACGCCTTTGTGAAGCTGTCGGGTGAATCGTAACCGTATTTCAGAGCGATGTCGATTATCCGTTTGTTTCCCGCGAGAAGCTCGCTGCCGGCAAGAGCGAGACGATATTTCCGAGACGGTGAATCCATACATCATTGTGAACCCTTTCTGAAAGTAGAACGGCGAGAGATAGACACTCTTTGCCGACTTTTTTCTGCGTTGTTTTGTCCGTTTTACGCCTTGTCGAAACAAAAACGCGGACGCCCGTTTTGCGTGCGTCCGCGTTTTGGCGTTCCCGAGCGGATTCGAACCGCTGACCTACCGCTTAGGAGGCGGTCGCTCTATCCTGCTGAGCTACGGAAACATCGAATAACAGTATATCACATTTGTTTGTTTTTTTCAATACCTTTTCGAAAAAAATCAAACATCAAAAATCGACCGCAAAAACGGCATTGCCGAATTTTTGCGGTCGATATGTTCGGTTTCAGTTAAGTCCGAGCGACCTGAGGTAATCGTAGCTCTTTTTAAGGCAGGCAAACTCGTCCTCGCCGTAGCAGTCGTCCTGCTCAACAAAGGCAAATTCCGTTCCCGCTTTTTCGAGTGCTTCGATGATTGGCTCAAACTTTATAATGCCGTATCCGACAGGCGCAAAGTGCTTTGTCTGGTCAGGCGTGAAGGCGAGATCCTTGAAGTGAACGCAGGGAAGTCTGCCGCCTAGCTTTTTGATCTGTTCTATCGGGTCATGATTGCCGCCGACGATCCAGTGCGTATCGAGCGTAAAGCCGAGTTCGTCAGGCGCCAGCGAAGCGGCAAGATAATCCATTATATTTTTACCGTCGACAAAATTAAAATATTCCGCCGCGTGGTTGTGATACATAAGAAGCGCGCCGTTTTTCTTATAAACGTCCGCAACGGTCTTTGCGTCGCGTACAAATTCCTTTGCCTTCTGTGTAACGTCTGCGTCCTTGTCCCAAAGTCCGGGCATACTTCCGACGCCGATATATTTACAGCCGAAAGTTTTATGAAAGTTCACCGTTCCGAGCGGGTCTGCTTTCATCTTGTCAAAGCTGTAATGCGTCAGGTCACAGGTAAGTCCCGTTTCTCTCAGTTTTTCGGCAAGCCACTCCGCCTCATATTCGCAGCTGCCCGAAACCTGAACGGACGTGTAGCCTATATCCGCGATCTTTTTCAGTGTCTCCTCAAAATCGGCGAGATTTTTCATATGCTCTCTCACCGAAAAAAGTTGTGCTCCTATTTTCATATTCTCTCCCCTTTCGGAATTATTGTTCCGTGGTCATTATACCACCCCGAAAGGGAAAAGTCAATATCATATGAAAATTTTACGCAGTTGTTTTCCCTCCGACGCCATTTTGAGCGTTTCACCGAGAAGAGTAAAATCCGTCACGAGAGAATGGGGCTTTTTTTCGGGGTCGTCCTGCTTCATCGGCACAAAATAGACGCATTTTCTTGTCAGAAGCGTGCCGATATTTTTCAGATTTGCCGAGAGCGCGTCGTTCGACGCGAGCGCGATGACGAGAGGTCTGTCGGAGCGCAGATGTGCCTTTGCAGCCATACTTACGGACGTGTCGGTGATCCCGTTCGCTATTTTCGCGAGCGTATTTCCCGTACACGGAGCGATTATGAGTGTGTCGAGCTTTATTTTCGGTCCGAGAGGCTCCGCGTCGACTATCGTATGAATAATATCCCGACCGCATATCTCCTTTACCCGCGCGCGAAAATCCTCCGCGCGCCAGAAACGGGTGTCCGTCGAGTAGGCGTTTTCGCTCATTATCGGCAGAATGTCGTATCCTTCGTTTTTCAGTTCTTCAAGCTGTTCAAGGGTCTTTGAAAATGTGCAGAAAGACCCGCATATCGCATATCCTATCAAAAGCCGCTGTCCTCCTCATATACATAGTGTTTAAGTAATGAAGAGGCGATTATTTTCGCCGCCGTTACGGGCGCGTACTTTCCGGGGATCGACGGTGCGGGAACGTATCTGCCGCAGGTCTTTTTCATATATTCGACCTCGCCGCCGTAGGGCGCCGACGCAAGCTCGATATATATTGTGTTTTGCAGAACGCGTGCGTTGTGCTTGTCGAAGATCCAGTTCGGGACGGTGTTGACAACAGCGTCATAGCGTCTTTCGGTGTCTATTATCCCGTCGCGGAGGTAGTTTATCCTGTCCGTTTCCGTGCCGAAAACGTTTTCCGCCTCGTAAAGGCTCTCCTTTTTTCTCGCGGCGACGGTCACGGAAGCGCCGAGACGCGTGAGCTTTGACGCAAGGCATTTTCCTATCCGTCCGTACCCGCAGACGAGGATTTCGGCACCGCGGAGCGTCACGTCAAGCTCGCGCATAAGAGTAAAAACCGCACCCTCGGCTGTCACGTCGGCGTTTTTCCAGATAACGTCGCCGTCCGCGTAGTAATCAAAAAAATCTATCCCGTTCTGTTCGAGAAAATCCTTGAAGGCGGGCGGTATTTTTCCGCCGCACACCCTGCATTTTTTGTCGAGCTTCAAAACCGCGTCGAAAAACGGAATGTCGCGGGACGCATTCACGCGGTATCCGTCCGTCGTCACGGGAAGCGGGAGAAGCAGAATGTCGGCGTCAAGAGCCTCCGCCGTGCCGTTGGCGGAGCATTTTCTCATATCGGAATTTATTCCGTAGGTTTTTACCGAAAAGAAATCGGACAGAATATCGGCTATATAAAACTGCCTGTCGTCGCCGCCGACAACAGACAATACGCTTGGCTTTTTCATGAAAAGCATGATCTCCTTTCACGGTTCCTTATGGCGGAGAGGGTCACGGCGATATATCGGCTCGCCTCCCAATCTCTCTGCCTTAATATAATATGCTTTTCACGGCGAAATGTGTCTTTTTGAAGTAGGGGAAAGTTCGGCAAGCTCCGCGCTTACGACAAATTCCGAGTTTGAAATGCCGCCGTCCGATATAAACGGAAGAAGCGAGTCGCTCGCGACAAAAACAGTCGAGCCGTCTTTCGATGTCGGCAGAGTTACCTGCTTTTTGCTCACGGGACCGTGTATTCCGACAAAAATATTTTCGTATTCGCCGTTTTTAGCCGCGTTTTCAAGATAAGAAGCGCCGAAATATATAAAACTTACGTCGCCGTTCGCTTCAAGCGAAATGCATTTGTGCGTCGAACGGCTTATTTTGCGGACGTCCGCCGTGAGCGTTTCAGCACCGAACAGTTTAAGCCCGCTGCCTTTCAGATAAATCACCGCTCTTGTCCCGCCCGCCTCCGCTTTTTCGCAAAGCTCGGCGCATATTGCCTTTTCGTCGTCGCTTTCGGGCGCGGGAATCCATATCTCCCTTATTTTTTCGCGTTTTTGGAGACGCGAAAACGACACGATATGCTTTCTGTGCAGATGCGTGTAAACGAGAACGTCTATCTCGCCGAAGCCCTTTTTCGACGCGCGCACCGCTGCTTCGTATACGCCCGAATACGCTCCGTCCGATATGTCGATAAGGGCGTTTTCGCCGTGCGAGGAGACGCAGAAATATTCGCTCTTTTTGACACGGACGTAGCCGACGGACGTGTCCGCGCCGAGCGCGGTGAGGTACAGCGATGCGGTGAACAGGACAAAGAAAACGGCGGCAAATACCGGAATTACGGATTTATGCTTTAAGTTTACGATGAGGAGCAGGGCAAGGACAGCGAAGAATACGGCGAGAAGATATTTTACATACGCATAATCGAGAGAAACATAAATGTTTTCAATATCCGAAAGCTCCGATATGAAGTAAAGAAGCGCGCCTGTGACGGTTTTTATCACGGCAGCGATAAGGTCGAGAGGCAGAACGAGATAAACGGGCAGAAGTCCGAGTACGACGGAGACAAGAGGCGAGGCAAGCACCGTCACGACAGGACCGAGAACGGACATTCTGCCGAAAACGAAGGCTGAAAACGGCACGGTCATAAGTGTCGCCGCAATCGAAGTCTCTATGCCGCAGACAAAATAGGCGACGACATTTCCCGATTTTCCGCGCACACTATTTTTAATAAAATACGCAGTTTTATCGAGAAACGGTGCCGCCGTGATTATTCCGAAGGTTGAGGTAACAGAGAGCCAGAAACCGATATCCGTCACGGACGACGGAAAGAAAGCCGTGATAAACGCCGCCGCGAACATAAGTGAGGTCATACAGTCCCTCTCGGCACGCGAAAAATACGAAACATAGACGAAGAAAAGCATTATCGCTGAACGAACGACGGAAAGTCCGAATCCCGTCATCGCGGTATAACCGAACGTAAGCGCGGCAAGGAGCATATATTTTATGTTCTTGTGAAGTCCGATTACGCCGAGAACGGAGGAGAAGAGTGCGGCGAGTACCGACAGGTGCATTCCGCTGAGGGCAAGCATATGATATGTTCCCGTTCTTTTGAAGTCGCGTTTTGTATCGGACGAAAGGCCGCTCCTGTCTCCGAGAAACACAGCCTTTACGAAATCGCATTTGTCTTTGTCGCCGCCGAGTTTCTTTTCGAAAAAATCGCCGAGCGAGGCGTTTATGTCGGTGAAAACAGATGTAAAATCGTTCACGGCTTCCTGCGTGACCGCGACGTCTCCGTCCGCATTCGCAATAAGATAATATCCTTTTGAATTATAGTACCGCTTTTCGTTAAATATATCGTCCTCGTCAAAGTCGGAAAACGAAAGACGCGCAGAAATGCGGTTTTTGCGCTCAATGACGAGCCTGTACGGTGCTTCGAGACGGGCTTTTATGCGGGTGCTTTTGCCGTCGATGCTCACTATCCGCACGTTGTATGACGACGAATAGTCGCTTATGAAGTTTTCGGAGATAACGACGGCTTCCGCATTTCTTTCGGTTCCGACAAGAGCCGTGATGCCTTTGTCGATGTATGTGCCGTACAGAAGCGATTCCGCAAGCCCCGCAAAAACGAAAATCGGAACGAGAACGGAGACGGCGGGGATTCGTTTCTTTTTCCCACATATAAATACGAGCGTGGCGGAAACGAGTGCGGAAACGGGAACGAGATAAGGCAGTGCCGAGGAGAAAAAATACCCGAAAATTCGCGCGAGAACAAAAAGAAAGCAGCAGAGAACAAGCGGTTTGTGTCCGAAAATATTCACGCTTTGCCGCCTCTTTCCCTCTTTTGCTATTTATGCGGAAATTATACAACATTTGACATAATTCGTCAACGGATTTCACGCATATTTATCAAATTCAGAAAAAATTACCGCGGCGGATTTTTCCCGCCGCGGTGCTCTTTTCACTTTTGAAAATGCGTGTGTATTCTTTCTAAAAAATGTGTGCTTTTCGGAGCAGGCCGAGCAGAGTTTTCACGTCGGGAGTCTCGCATAGAGCGCACATACGTTTTAAGCGGTATTTGATGCCGTTTACGGTCAAAAAATTCTTCTCCGCCGTCTTTTCGTACGAATTTCCCGCGAGAAGGGATTTTATTATCGAAATGTCGGTGTCGTCGCTGCCGCCGAGCAGCTTTTCCGCCGCCATAAAAGGCTTTACCTCGCTGTCCGAGTAAAAATCCACCTTTTCGGGTGTCAAAAGGCGCACACCGTCCGCCGGCGCGTGTCCGAACGGAATGCCTTGCGTCGTTTCACGGACGACTATACGGCTTCTGACGTTCACGGTGATGTACGATATGCTCTTGTTTTTTGTGAGCAGAGGAAGAAGGTCTATCATCACTCTGCCGTATTCCTCGTAGTTCTGTTCGATCGACGTTATCGGCACGCTGTAATGCTCGGCAATCCCCGAATTTGCAAATCCGAAGCTGACGATAAAAAGCCCGCGCGCCTTTTCGGGGTGCGTCTCGCGCAGAAGATCAAGGAGCGAAACGGCGGCAAAATCGTTTGTGCAGATAACGGAGTCGTATTTGTCCGAGCGCTCGGCAAAGTAGGCGCTGCACGCTTTGAGATCGCCGAGGTTGCGGTAGATGTCCGCGTCACAGCCGCCGCGGCTTCCGAACGCCTCCGATTTTATTTCGTCGGATATCGACGACGGGTTCACGCCGAAAAGAGCCGTCCGCGTCTTTCCGCACATCGAAAGGTACGAGAGGACGTCCTCCGTTGCCGAATACAGGTCTGTGCAGATGTTCGTTACAGCGAGGCGGTAGGGTCTTGTGCTTATGAGAACGGCGGGTGCTTCCTGCGTCTCGGAGACGTGCGCGACTGTCGCTTTTATCCATTCGGGTGTCGAGCCTATTATTGCTATGGCGTCGCTTTTCTCCGACACGAAATCGCCGTCCGCAATTTCGGTTTTTATTCTACGCTGTTTTGCATAGCCGACAAGTCCCGCGCATATCTTGTCGCACCATATACTTTGCCCGTACCCGGGTTCTGTGACTATATGGACTGTCAACGTCCCCGCCTCCTTTTTCATTATTTCATAATGAAGTATAGCATACAAAAGGCAAAAAAGCAAGAAAAGTCTGTAAAAAAACTCTTTTTTTCTTGCTTGTCCGCGTCGCCCTCGGACGGTATAATAGAGACAATAAAATAAAAAGGAGCATTACGCGAGATGAGTAATTCTGTAAAAAAAGAAAGAATAACTATCCCTACCTATATTCCGGGGAAAGCAACGGATCTCCCCATGTTCTTTGAGAACAAGCCTTATCAGGGCGCGAGCGGAAGGCTTTATCCGCTTCCCTTTTCCGACAGTATAAGCGACGAAAAGAAGGACGTCGATTACGACGTTTACACGCTTGAAAACGAGTACATTATGACGCAGGTTCTTCCCGACAAGGGCGGAAAGATACTCCGCGGCTACGACAAAACGGGAAAATACGACTTCATCTATCATAACGAGGTAATTAAGCCCGCGCTTGTCGGTCTTGCGGGACCGTGGATTTCGGGCGGAATCGAATTCAACTATCCACAGCATCACCGTCCGACGACGTATATGCCGCTTGAAGCCGTCATCGAAGAGGGCGAGAACGGCGAAAAGACCGTTTGGACGGGCGAAGTAGAGCCTTTCAACCGTCTTAAAGGTATGGTCGGCGTTTCGATCGACGAGGGCAGAAGCTACATTAAAGCGAAAGTGAAAGTCTATAACAGAACGAGCCTGCCGCAGGTGTTCATGTGGTGGGCGAACCTCGCCGTTCCCGTAAACGAGACGTATAAGACTATTTTCCCGCCCGACGTCGAGTGGGTAAACGACCATGACAGACGCTGCACGATGAGCTGGCCTATCGCAAAGGGCGTTTACCATACGGCACGTCCGTTCAACTATGGCGACGGCACGGATATTTCGATGTATGACGCCGTAAAAGTTCCCTCCTCGTTCCTCGTTTCACAGGGGCAGTCGGATATGGACTTCGTTGCAGGCTACGACGGCGGAAAGAGAAAGGGTATAGTCACCGTTGCCGACCATCACATCGCTCCCGGTAAAAAAATGTGGCACTGGGGCAAGGGCGATTTCGGCGATATGTGGTGTTCGAACCTCACGGATAAGAACGGTCCTTACATTGAGCTTATGACGGGCGTATATACCGATAACCAGCCCGACTTTACATGGATTGCGCCGTATGAGAGCCGCGTATTCGAGCAGTACTGGTACCCGATACGCGAGATAGGCGACGTGAAGAACGCTACAATCGACGCCGCGATGAACGTCGAAAAGCACGGCGATAAGCTCTTTGTCGGTTTCAACGTAACGGGCAGATTTGACGGCGCAAAGATAAACGTCTATGACGGCGAAAAGCTCGTGTTCACGGACACGGCAGACCTTGACCCGACGACCGCTTATATAAAAGAGCTTGACATCGGCGATTTCAATATCGACAATATCCGCACGGAGCTTGTTTCGGCGTGCGGCAAGGTTCTTGTCGAATACAAGACGTACATAAGAGGTCAGAAGCACCCGATAAATCCGAGAAAACCCGTCGTTCGTCCGTCCGAGCTTGAAACGGTAGAGGATCTCTACATAAACGGTTTGCACCTCGAACAGTACAAGCAGCATAACTACGACGCGAGAGATTATTATAAAGAGGGACTTCGACGCGATCCGAGCGATATTCGCTGTAACACGGGAATGGCGAGAATTTCGTACAGAAACGGTCGGTTTGAGGACTGCCTTGCGTATGCGAGTGCCGCCGTCACGAAAATGACCGAGAGAAATATGCACCCCGCCGATACCGAGGCACTTTACTTCAAGGGACTTGCGCTCCGCGCGCTCGGACGTGAAAAAGAAGCCTACGACACACTCTCGATGGCGGCGTGGGACTATAAGTTCCGCTCGGCTTCCTACTTTGAGCTTGCGCTGCTTGACTGCAAGAACGGCGATTTCGCGGGTGCGCTCGAAAAGCTCGATACGTCGATAAACTACAATTCGGGTCACACAAAGGCGATGAATATAAAGGCTGCCGTACTCTCCGCTCTCGGAAAGGGGGAAGAGGCAAAGGCTCTGCTTGAAAAAGTACAGGAATACGACAGGCTCGATATGCTCTCGGCTTATCTGCTTCTCGACTTCGGCGGCGACGAGGACACAAAGAAATTCCTCTGCACGTTCGGCGAGAAGTGCGAGAACTTCATCGATGTTGCGTACGACCTCATTGATGCGGGATTTTACGAAAAGGCGATCGGCGCTGTCGATATTGCGGGACGCGACTATCCGCTCTTTGATTACGCAAAGGCATACTGCTGCGGCAAGCTCGGAAACGCCGAAAAGGAGCTTGAATTCATAAAGCGCGCGGACGCAGCCGATACAGGCTACTGCTTCCCGTCAAGACTTGACGATATAGCCGTTCTTTCGAATGCGATAAGCAAAAATCCGAGCGGCAATAACGCTTATTACTACCTCGGCTGCCTCTACTACGATAAATTCGCGTACGAAAAGGCGACGGAGCTCTGGGAAAAGTGCGCGGAGCTTAATCCGAAGCACCCGAAAGTGTTCAGAAATCTCGCGTTCTCATATTTTGATAAAAAAGGCGATTTCCTTTCGGCAAAGACCTGCATGGAGATCGCGCTTGAAAACAAACCCGACGACCCGCGTCTTATTCTCGAATACGAACAGATACTCAAAAATATGAACTATTCGCCGAAAGAGATGCTCGACATCTATGACAGGTACGAAAATCTTATGCTCCGCCGCGACGACTGCTACCTTGATAAGATCACGCTCAAATGTATGGTCGGCGAGTATAAGGAAGCCATTGATATGGCGAAAAACAGACGTTTCCACATCTACGAGGGCGGCGAGGGCAAGCTGACGAAGCAGCACGCTTGGATGCACGTTCTCTACGGAAACGAACTCGCCGCAAAGGGCGATAAGGCAGAGGCAAAACGCATCTACGAAGAGGGCGTGAATATGCCGAAGTCCTACGGCGAGGCAAAGACGTTCTTCAACCAGGAGGCGCATATATTCTACTATCTCGGCAAGCTCCTTGAAAGCGAGGGCGACGTGAAAGGCGCCGATAGAGCGTACGAAGAAGCGTCCGTTTATAAGGCTGCCGTGTCCGAACTTTCGCTGTTCCGCGCGCTCGCGCTCCGCAAGAGACGTATGTTCTCCGAGGCAAAGGCTGTTCTTGACGAAATGGAGGCGACTGCGGATTCCTTCATCGAAAACTGCGATATGAGAACGTATTACGGCGTCGGTTCGCCGTCTCCCATGCCGTTCGAGCTTGATATAAAGAAGAGCAACCTCACGACGGGATATATCCTTAAAGGCTATGCTCTGCTCGGCAAGGGCGATTTCAATCATGCGGACGAGTACATCGGAAAAGCGCGCGCGTTCACGCAGTACGATTTCAGAATTTACGCATACGACAATATCAAAAACAGTGTAAGATAATTATTTTTTGTGGAAGCGGGAGGCTTTTAAGCCTTCCGCTTTTGCCATGCGCGTTTTCGGACTTTGCTTGACAGCCGAGGAAGTATATGGTATAATGATTATGACAAGAAAACAGTTGTGGGGTGCATCGTTATGAAGAAAAAGGTCATTCTGTTTGCGGTTCTTATTTGTTCTCTCGCGATTTTGCTTGCCGTGTCGGCGTTTGCGTCGGAAATTGCCGTTATCGGGAGCGGAAACTGCGGCAAAGACGGCGATAATGTGACTTATACCCTATACACTGACGGACTTCTTAAAATAGAAGGTAAAGGGGAAATGGCTGATTACAGTTATGACGGAATGCCGTGGTATTATTGCGACAATGAAATTAAAAATGTCGTTATTGCGGACGGTGTGACGCGTATCGGCAGCTTTGCGTTCAGATTTTGCCGCAACCTTACAAGCATAGAAATGCCGGACAGCATAAAGAGTATCGGCGACCATGCGTTTGATAAGTGCAAAAGCCTGACAGTCATAGAAATACCGAACGGTGTGACAAGTATAGGCGAAGGTACGTTTAACGGTTGCGAAAGCCTTACAAGTGTAGAGATCCCAAACAGTGTAACGAGCATAGGAGACGCTGCGTTTCATCAGTGCCGCGGTCTGACAAGTATAAAGATATCGGACAGCGTAACGAGCATAGGCGATCTGGCGTTTAAGGATTGCAGCAGTCTGACTGGTATAGAGATTCCGAGCGGCGTAACGAATATAAGTTACGGTATGTTTGATGGGTGCAGAAGCCTTGAAAGCGTAAAAATACCGAAAAGCGTGACAAGTATAGACGCGTTGGCTTTTAGTGATTGCGGCAAACTTAAAAGTATAGAGATACCGAGCAGCGTAACGAGTATAGGCGAAAGTGCATTTCTTCAATGCCGTAGTCTCACAAGTATAAAGATACCGAACAGCGTAACGAGTATAGGCCGTGCTGCATTTGGTGTTTGCAGTAGCCTTACAAGTATAGAAATCCCAAACAGCGTGACGAGTATAGGCAATTCTGCGTTCACAGGTTGCAGTAGCCTTACAAGCATAGAAATACCCGACAGTGTAACGGGTATAGGCCGTAGAATGTTTGCTGATTGCGAAAGCCTAACAAGCATACAAATTCCGAACAGCGTAACAAGCATAGGCAAATCCGCGTTTGAGAACTGTAACAAACTAAAAGATGTTTACTACGACGGAACCGAAAAAAGATGGGCGAATATTTCCGTGGGAGAGTCCAACGACTGTCTCCTCGGTGCCTCGATTCACTTTACTTTGTTTGATTTCGGCGACATGAACGGCGACGGCGCGATAACTTCCGCCGACGAGGTTTTTCTCGCACAGTGCCTTGCGGGCTGGGGAGTAAAAATCAACCTTTCCGCCGCCGACGTAAACCGCGACGGCGAAGTCGATGCGAAAGATGCCGTTCTTCTTGCGCAGTATCTTGCGGGCTGGGGCATAAAGCTCGGTAAATAAAGAAAAACGGGAGGCTTTTAAGCCTCCCGTTTTTGTATGCGCGTTCCCAAATAACGCTTGACAACCGAGGAAGCAGATGGTATAATATTTATGACGGAAAATAATAACGGAGAGGTAATCATCATGAAGAAAAAAATTGTTTTACTTGCAATTTTCATTTGCTCTCTCGCGGCTCTGCTTGCCGTGTCGGCGTTTGCGGCTGAAAGTACCGTTATCGGGAGCGGAAACTGCGGCAAAGACGGCGATAAAGTGGTTTACGCCCTTTATTCGGACGGGCTTCTTAAAATAAGCGGCACGGGAGAAATGGCTGATTACGATTATGACGGAGGCCCGTGGTATGACAACAGCGAAAAAATCAAAAAAATCGTTATTGCGGGCGGCGTAACGAGCATAGGAGCGCGCGCGTTTATGTTTAGCAGAAATCTTACGGGCATAGAGATACCGAGCAGCGTAACGAGCATAGGCGAATATGCGTTTGAAGGATGCGGTATGACAGGTATAGAGATCCCCGGCAGCGTAAAGAGTATAGGCAAATCCGCATTTTTTTCGTGTACTAAGCTCGAAAGCCTGGTGATACCGCGCGGCGTTACACAAATAGGAAGCTACGCGTTCGATAAATGCACAGGTCTTAAAAGCCTGAAAATAGCGGGCAGTGTAACGAGTATGGGCAGCGATGTGTTCAACAGCTGCCGCAGCCTGACAAGCATAGAGATTATGAGCGGCGTGACAAGTATAGGCGGCGGTATGTTTTATAATTGCAGCAGCCTTGAAAGCGTAAAATTACCGTACGGCGTGACTGTTATAGGAATGTCCGCTTTCCGTAATTGCGGCAAGCTTAAAGACATAGAGATACCGAGCAGTGTGGCAAGCATAGGTGATAATGCGTTTAGGGACTGCGGAAATCTTAAAAATGTTTATTTTAGCGGTCAGGAAAGCGACTGGCAGAGCATTACAGTCGGAAAGAATAACGAAAACCTTACGGGAGCAAATATCAACGTAAAAAGGTATTTTAATTACGGTGATATCAACGACGACGGAATGATAACTTCCCGTGACACGGTTCTTCTCGCGCAGTACCTTGCGGGCTGGTCAAAGCACTTTTCGCATGCTGTCGCCGATGTTAACTGCGACGGCATGCTCGACATAAAAGACCTTATTATCATTCGTCAATATCTTATCGGGGACGTCGGAAAGCTCGGTAAATAAGAAAAAAGGCTGTTAAAAACTCTGTGTTTTTAACAGCCTTTTTTGCCTTTTGAGGTCGAAAATGCATAATTAAAATCAAAAAAATTCATTTCGCGAAAAGCGGTTGACAAAATACGACCGCGGTGTTATAATTGACAGGCAACTATGAAATTTTAAGGGAGATGCTCTATGAAAAAAAGGCTTCGGTCCGCTTTCGAGTATATAGCCATTTCAGTCCTTGCGGTGATAATGGCGTTTAATTATGAGATTTTCGTTTTCCGAAATGCGTTTGCACCCGCGGGCATAAACGGTATTGCGACGATGGTTCAGTATTTGTTCGATTTCAGTGTCGGATATATGTCTCTGCTTATCAACATACCGCTTTCGCTCCTCGCATTTTTTTATGTCGATAAAAAATTTGCGCTCAGATCGGGCGTTTTCACGATAATGTTTTCGCTTGCGCTGCTTCTGCTCAAAAGAGCCGACCTTTCGGCTCTCGTCTACCATACGGCAAACGGCACGAGTACGATCCTTGCGCCCGTGGCGGCGGGAACAGTAAACGGCGCTATTTACGGCGCGGCTGTAAAGCTCGGCGGAAGCACGGGCGGAACGGATATAATCGCCGCCTGCATAAGAGTTAAAATGCCGTATTTCAGCTTTGCGAGAGTGACGTTCGTTCTTAATGCCATTGTCGCGGGCGCGTCGTTTTTCGTTTACGACTTCAACTTCGAGCCTGTCATAATGTGTATAATTTTTAACTTCATTGCAAGCAATATCTGCGACTACATAGTCAAGGGCGGTCTCGGCGCACTCAAATTCGAGGTCATAACCTCACACGCCGAGGAGATGTCGGCGGAGCTTATGAAAAAGCTGCACCACGGCGTGACCGTTATAAACGCCGAGGGACTGTATACCCATTCCGGAAAGCAGGTCATAATCTGCGTTATAAACAAGCACCAGATAGTCGATTTTCAGAGCATTGTGCGCTCTTACCCCGATACGTTCGCTTACGTTTCGAGCGTTTCCGAGACTGTCGGAAACTTTAAGAAGATAAGATAAAAAATCGGACGCTTTTAGCGTCCGATTTTCTTATATCAGTTTGCTTTTACCCACATGGCGGGTCTTATTCCGCAGGAGGAGCTGTAAGAGTAAACGCCCATGAGGTTAAGCTCGCCGACATAGCTGACGGTCGAAACGTAAACGAGGCTTTCGCCGGGGGTGCGAAGCCAGCAGACACTCGTTCCGCTTATAGGTCCCGACTGAACGCCGCGATCGCGCGCATACTGCGTTGTGTAGCCTATCGCGTACTCGCCGCCTTCGAGATATTCGTCAAATTCGTCGGTGCTGAGGAGGAACACCTTGTCCGCCGTGATGTTGCCCGCCTTCGTTTTGAATTTCGGGTTCGGCGTCGGGTCTACCTCGGTGTCGAGTATCTTTCCGCGCTCGTCGTTCGAAAACGTTTTTTCGATAAATCGGGAGTTGAGCCATGTGCGTATCTCGCTCGATTCCCATGTGACCGCGCCGTAGTCGTTTTTGTACTGCTTGCAGTCGATGCAGTAGCGCGTTGTAAGCAGCGCTTTGCCGTCCTCGTATTTGAGGACTATCCATTCGAGTGCCTCGTCGCCGTTCGAGGTGTCGCCGTCCTGCTCGTATTTGCCGAACTTTACGATGTTGCCTTCGACGGAAAATTCGTACTTTTTAAGGAGAGACGCTGCGGGTTCGTAACCGTCCGCCTTTGCGAGGACAGCCACAGCGTCCGATATTTTGTCGTGCGCAATGAGGTGCTTTGCGTAGGTATACCTTATGATGTCGATGAAAACGTACCCTGCGAGCGCAATGATGAGAAGAGTGAGAAGCGCAAGCCATATTCCCTGCCCTATGAGTCGTCCGCGCAGTTTTTTTATTTTCTTTTCGTTTTCGTCCATGGAAAATCCCCTTTCAAGAGACGGAATAAGGATATTTTACCGTATATGGGACGAAAAGTCAATACCCCACCGAAATTACGGCGTTTTACACAAAAACGGGGACCTGTTTTTTGCTATTTTGACTAAATGAAGGTGACATATTTTCCCTTGACTTTTGCGGTGTTTTTTGGTATAATAAAATTTCAAAATACAGCCGTTTCCGCATATTGAAAGGGAAAATTATGAAAATCGAAACGAACATTGTATCATCGCTTGAAAAATGCCGCCGCGACGCTTTGCCGAGCGATATAAAAAGACTTGAAAAAATATACGCGTTCCGCGGAGAACATATAAATTTCCAGTTCGTTTTCAGACCGAGCGACCTCGGACTATGGGACAGGCGAATGAGTGTTTTTACCGAGTGCGAGACGGCAGAGGTACGCATAAGAGAAGTGAAGGACGTCTGCGCCGATTTTGACACATATGCGGAAGACCCGTCGAGAGGCACGGCGAAAATGCTCTCGTATGCGGGAAAATCATATCCCGACGTGCTTGAACCGATTTCGGAGAGCGATATTTTGCGCCCGCAATGCGATGAACTCACCGAGATATGGTGCGACCTTCGAATTCCGAGCGATGCGACCGATTTTTCCGTTCGCGTCGGAGTGAAAAATTCCGAAAAAATTCTCGCAAAAGAAGAGATACGCATCGAGGTCATAGCCGTCACGCTTGACGAAGCCGATTACAAGTGTACGAACTGGTTTCACGTCGATTGCCTTGCCACCTATTACGATGTGCCGATCTTTTCGGAGCGCCACTGGGAGATAATCGACGCATATATGAAATGCGCGGCGGAAAACGGCATAAATATGATACTGACGCCGATATTCACGCCTCCGATAGACACCGCCGTCGGCGGCGAGCGCCCGACAGTTCAGCTTGTCGGCGTCAAAAAGGACGCGGACGGCAGGTATTCGTTTGATTTTTCGCTTCTTGCGCGCTATATCGACCTCTGCCGAAAGAACGGCATAAAATGGATAGAAATATCGCACCTTTTCACGCAGTGGGGCGCAAAATACGCGCCGAAGATAGTTGCGGACGTGAGCGAGAACGGCGGGATCGTGAAAAAGCGCATCTTCGGCTGGGACACGGACGGTCTGACGGGCGAATATCCGATATTCCTTTCGGCGTTTCTGCCCGAACTTGTCGCATTCCTTAAAGAAAAGGGTGTTTACGAGAGGTGTATTTTCCATATTTCCGACGAACCGACAGCCGAAAACGTGCAGGGGTACATAAAGGCGAAAAAACTGGTCGATCCGTACCTTTCGGACGCGTATATTGCCGACGCCTGTGCCGACGCTTCGATAGTTGCGACGGGTGCACTCAGATATCCGATCCCGTGCAACGACAAAATGAGCGATTTTCTTGCGCTCGATCTGCCCGAACGCTGGACTTACTACTGCTGCGTTCAGTATAGTGAAGTCGCAAACCGTTTCATCTGCTACCCGTCGTGGAGAAACAGAATCCTCGGCACGCAGATGTATAAATACAACATTCGCGGATTTTTGCAGTGGGCGTTTAATTTCTGGTATTCGGAGCACTCGCTGCGCGAAATAAATCCTTACACCGATATGAGCGGAAGCGGCTGGGTTCCCGCGGGCGATACTTTTATCGTTTATCCGGGACTTCACGGCGTGCCGTACGAAAGTCTCAGACTTGCCGTGTTCGCGGAGGGACTTTCCGATCTGCGTGCGCTTAAAACCTGCGAGAGGATATGCGGCAGAGAAGCCGTTATGAAGCTCGTCGAGCGTGAGGGGGAGATAACCTTTGAAAAGTACCCGGAAAAAAACGACTACATACTTTCGCTTCGCCGCGGCATTGCGGAACTTATAAAAAACAAACTTTAATGTGAGGGGATCTTATGGCAAATCTGCTTTGCGGGATACTTACGGGAAAAGGCGACGGCATTAAGGACACGCGCACAAGAGGACGTCTCGGAACGCTTGCCTCCGTCGTCGGCATCTGCGTCAATCTTCTTCTTTTTGCGGGCAAATTTGCCGTCGGACTTCTTACGTCGTCCATTTCGATCACGGCGGACGCGCTGAATAACCTTTCTGACGCGGGTTCTTCCGTAATGGCACTCGTCAGTTTCGGAATATCCGCAAAACCCGCCGACAGAAAGCACCCGTTCGGTCACGCGCGGATAGAGTATATAGCGTCGATGATGGTATCGGTCGCAATAATTATAATCGGTTTTTCGCTTCTTCGCGAGTCGCTCTCAAAGGCGGTGTCGGGCGGCGAGGCTGCAAACTACGGCACGACGGCGTTTATCGTTCTCCTTGTTTCGATAGCGCTTAAACTTCTGCTCTGCCTGTTTTATCGCCGCGTCGGGAAATTCATTTCTTCCGATGTTCTTAAAGCCGCGGCGGCGGACAGCCTTTCCGATGTCGTTTCGACGGCGGCTGTACTTCTCGGAGTGGTCGTTTACCGCTTTACGTCGCTCATGCTTGACGCGTATATCGGTGTTGCGGTCGCCGTTTTCATACTCGTTTCGGGCGCGAAGATTTTTAAGGAGGCTACCGATTCGATTCTCGGCGAAGCTCCCGGCGAGAAACTTGAAAATGAGATAAGAAGTATAGTTTTTTCGCACCCCGAAGCACTCGGAATACACGACCTTGCGCTCCATAATTACGGTCCCGGCAGAACATTCGCGTCGGCGCACGTCGAGGTTGACGGCGGAAAGGACGTTTACGCGTCGCACGACGCGATAGACAGAATAGAGCGCGAAATAGAGAATAAACTCGGCATAAAATGCGTCATTCACCTTGATCCCGTCGCGGTAGGAGACCCGCTCACGGATAAGCTGTATGCCGAGGTCAGAGAAAAAATAAAGGACATCGACGAGCGGATAACGGTACACGATTTTCGCATTGTCCCCGGAACGACGCATACGAATATAATATTTGACGTTGTCGTTCCGTTCGAGGTGAAGCTCTCCGACGAGGAGATTATAGGTGATATAAAAGACAAGATAGACGAGCTCGGCGAGAATTATTACGGAGTGATAACGGTCGACAGACAGTAACTTATGCCGGAGGTTAAAATGGCAAGCGGAAGATACGAGATCGAAAAAACGCCCGTGGGCGAATATACGTTTTCGCTTTTTTCGACGGGTGGAAGACTGATCGCCGTCGGCGGGAACTACAAAACACTTGCGCTCGCAAAAAAGGGCATAGCGAGCCTGCGGATAAATTCGGGAGCGGACGTTTTTGACTCTACGCAGAATGATGAAATCGTCCCAAAATGCCCGCGTGTTGAGATTTACAGAACCGAGGGCGAGTACGGCGGTTATAATTTCGCCGTTGTCGCCAAAAACGGCAACGTCATTGCGCGCGGAGAGGGATACGGAACAAAAAACAGGTGCGCGGAGGCTGTTGCAAATCTGCGTTACATCGCTTTTTCGGCGGAGACGAGCGTGAAAGCGTAAACACGACATAATAAAAGCAATTTGACGCATAAAGAAGCGCGCACATTCTGCCAAAATTCCTCGTTTTTTGCAGTTTCGGCAACTGTGCGATGTTCTTGTGCATTTTTACAAAAATAATAAATAGCAATATTTGTCTTATATATGCCTACTATTGTCTTGTAATATTTTTTTTTTTGATTTATAATTATGTTGTATGGAAAAAGGCATATTCTGCCGTTTCCGTACAATTTCACAGCGTGTTTTGGAGGTATATTATGAAATTTCCGGTTGCAATTCAGGTTTACTCCGTGAGAGACGACGCAGAGGCGGATTTCAGAGGAACTCTTGAAAAGATCAAGGCAATGGGGTACGACGGCGTTGAGTTCGCGGGACTTTACGGCAATAAGCCCACCGACGTAAAGAAAATGTGCGAGGAGATAGGGCTTGTTCCGATATCCGCACACGTTCCGCTTGCCGATATGGTGAAAGACCCGAAGGGCGTTATCGGCGATTATGTCGAGATCGGCTGTAAATATATCGCTGTTCCGTATCTTCCCGAAGAGCTTCGTCCCGGCAAAGAAAAGTGGGCGGAAACGGTTGAAAATATCAAGATGCTCGGCGAGGAATGTGCAAGACAGGGTGTCAAACTTCTCTATCACAACCACGATTTCGAATTTGTTAAAGTAGACGGCGAGTACGCGCTCGATACACTTTACGATACGGTTTCGGACAAGCTCCTTGCAACAGAGCTTGATACCTGCTGGGTAAAGGTCGGCGGCGCAGATCCGATCGAATATGTAAGAAAGTACGCGGGCAGAGCTCCCGTTGTGCACCTTAAAGACTTTGTCGGCGAAAAGTCGGCTGAAATGTACGAGCTTATCGGTATCGACAAGAAGATATCGAAGAAAGCGTCCGCATTTGAGCTTCGTCCCGTCGGTTACGGTTGCCAGGATTTCTACGGCATTCTTCACGCTTGCGAGGACGCAGGCACGGAATGGATCGTTGTAGAACAGGACAGACCGAGTATGGAAAAATCGCCGCTCGAATGTGCAAAGCTTTCGAGAGATTACCTTAAAACTCTCGGTAACTGAGAGAAACACGAATAATAAGGCTTAAAGCCCGCTATTATAAAATTAAAATTTCAGGAGGAATTTTCCCATGGCAGAAGCAGCAGGACTTAATGCTTTCATGGAAAGTCATGAAACAAAAACCGTTGACGCAAGCAAGAAAATGCGTGTGGCTATCATCGGTACGGGTTGGATTGCAGAATCGCATATCCAGTCCTATCTTAAACAGCCTGACGTTGAGATCGTTGCAGGTTGTGACCTCATTCCCGGTAAGGCAGAGGCGTTCTTCAAGAAATTCGGCGTGGAGGGCGTAAAGACAAATTACGCAAGTCACAAGGAAATGATTGACGATAACGCAAACCTTAAACTTGACGCTGTATCCGTTTGTACATACAACCGCCAGCACGCGGCTCCTACGATCTACGCCCTCGAACACGGCATCAACGTAATGCTTGAAAAGCCGATGTGCGTAACCATCGAAGAGGCAGCAGAGATCGTTAAGGCAGAGAAGAAGAGCGGAAAGGTTCTTTCCATCGGCTTCCAGCCCCGTCTCGACAACAACATGCAGATGATCGGTAAGATCGTAAGATCGGGCGCTCTCGGCGAGATCTACTACATTCAGACAGGCGGCGGCAGAAGAAGAGGTATCCCGACACCGTTCGGTACTTCCTTCATCGAAGATAAGACGGCAGGTCTCGGCGCACTTGCCGATATCGGTTGCTACTCTCTCGACCTCGTTCTCAACGCTATCGGTTATCCGAAGCCGCTCACAGTTACGGGTAGAAAGACAAACTACTTCGGTACAGACCCGAACTATTCAAACTACGTACACACAGGTCACCCCGAATACGCAAAGCTCTTCGGCGTTGACGACTTCGCATCGGCATACGTTCGTCTCGAACCCGGTAAGTACGGTGTTAAGGACGGTATCATTCTCGACTTCCGTATCGCTTGGGCTATGAATATCAATACTCCCGGTGATACGATCATTCTCGGTACTAAGGGCGGTCTCCGCGTTCCTTCCACAGACTGCTGGAACGGCACTTTCCATGCTCCCATGACCCTCTATCATGAGGTTGCGGGCGAGCAGACAGAGACAACTATTCCGCTTCTTAAAACTGATACACCTCTCTTCGACCTCAAAATCAGATCTTTCCTCGACGCTTGCAAGAACGGTACTCCCGCTCCTGTTCCGACGTCGCAGATCATCTACAACCAGGCTATTCTCGACGGTATCGCAAAGTCTTCCGCAGCAGGCAAGGAAGTTGAAATTCACATTCCCGAGTGCTGATATGATTTTAACCTGACAGAATTAAATGTAAACCCCGCGCCCATATGGACGCGGGGTTTTTGTATGTAACGGCTGATTACAAAAAAACGCAAAGTAAAGCCGCCGTTCCCGTGATCGGAACGGCGGCATAAGTTTATTGTTTATTTCATTGCTTCAAACATTGTTTTGAGTTCGGATCTTGTTATGATAATATCGCTCTTCATAAATTCTTCGCCCTTGCCCATTGTTCTGAGTCCCCATCTACCGCCCCATGTGAGGAAGTATGCGAAGTTGTAGCCTTCTCTTTGGAGGTCGAATATAATTCCGTAGAGATCCATGCAGTTGAAGAGTTCTTCCTGCGGTTTTGTGCCTTCATCGGCAATAAGTGAACCTGCGGGGCCGAATTCGGTTACCGCGCCGATCTTTCTTGTTGTGTCGATAAGGGCCAGATAGTTGTCATTATATGTAATTTCATCACCGCTTGATGTGTACCAGTCAACACCGACTATATCGACGTACTCTTCGCCGGGGTAGCAGTACCATGGGCTCATAGTAGTGCCTTTTGCATCGTCAACATTGTTCGACGTGTTCGGACCGTAGTTCCAGATAAGGTTTGTGAGACCAAGCTCGTTTACATAGTAGTCGTGGATGTAGATCCACATTCTTTGGAGATAAGAGGGGTCAAGAGTGTTGCTTCCCTGCGTCGTGCAGTACCAGAACCAGTTTCCGTTCGACTCGTGAAGCGGTCGCCAAAGAACGGTCACACCCTGGTCGCCGAGTGCTTTCAGGAAACGCGCGTCCTCCGTAAGCTCGTTCTTCCAGAATACGTTGAGGTCTGTTCCCTCGGTAAGAAGCTCTTCGAAAGCTGCCTCGTATTCTTCAAGTGTGCCGTCGCCTGCGGTTTCAAGACCGAGAATGTTTCCTCTGACAGCCTTATCAGGGTCGCCGGGGTTGTCAAAGTGAGAGGAAGCCGTGATTATACCGCCCTCGGAGCAGTAGTCAACGATGTCGCAGATGAAAGAACTCCACTTTTCGTCGCCGCAGTCCATAAGCTGAATACCGTAGCACGCGAGGTCAATACCGATAATTGACGGATATTCGCCGCCTGCCGCTGCTGCGAATGCTTCAACGGTGTCGTGAATAGTGTTCGGATCCTGCTGACCCTGGACTTCGTCACCGAAGAGGATCTCGTCGGAGTTGTAAACTGTTGTCAGCATCTGCATAAGCTGGTCTTTGGTGTAGGGAATAGTTTTTTTCTCGGCCTCGTAGGACTTGTTGTCTGCCGAGGTGAGGTTGTATTCCTTTGCGCCGATTCCCTTTGTGTAGTTACCAAGGAATTCCGCCATTGCAAGCGGGAGCGTGTCGCAACTGCCTTTTATGACGATGTCGCCGTTTTCGACCGTAATGCTGTATTCGTAAGGAACAAGGTTAGTGCCGTCAAGAATGATGTAGTGACCGCCGTCGCCGGGTTCGCTTGTCTCGTGAGCAAGATCAATGTCCATTCCGAGAACGGATTTTCTTATGTTCATAGCAAAGTCGTTGACTTCGTCTTTGGTCAAGAGAGAATTTTCCTTATATATCTTATATGTAGAAATGTCGTTTCCGTCAACTGTGAGCTTGTCGAAGGTGATTTCGGGTACATACTTGTAGCCGTCGCCTGTCGGGAGCTTGACTGTCTTGCTTTCTGTGTCGATGAAGTTTTCGATAAAGAAGTTTACGGCATTTGTGAGAGCCTCGTCAGACCCTGCGGCAATAACGATTTTTGTGCCGTCCTGCTTTATCACATAGTCGTCATAATGAAGCCCTTCGAGAGCCTTTACCGACTCCTCGCGCTTTGTGTTGCCGATGAGGATTTCCTTTGATTTTTCGCCGTCGTAGTCGGTTCCGAGAGCGGGCAGTTTGTCGAGAACTGTGCCGAGTGCTTTGCGAAGAGATACGGCAGCAGCTTTTTGATCCTCCGAGCAGGTGTCGCCTCTTACGAGCTTGTATGAGCCTATGTCGTCAAATGTCTCGGCTTTGATAGGTGTTGTTTTTCCGTCGTCTGTTTTCCCGTTTTCCTTGTCGCCGCATGAGACGATTGCAAGGCACATGAGAAGAGACAGAAGACAAACTAAAAATTTTTTCATCTTTTTCCTCCGTGTGACCGTTTTTCGGATCTTAATAGATTCTCTGTACGATTGCCCTTTCTTTTGACGCTTGACCGTACACTTATAATATTATATCATTTTGTACAAAAAAAGTAAATTGACATATTAAACAAACGTGGTGGCGATTTTTTGTGACATATAACGAATAATTTGCGGAAAAATCCAAAAAAATAAAATTTTTTTGAAAAAGGTATTGCAATTTCGAAAAAAGTATGATATAATATAAAAGTCGCAGAAGAAGGCCCATTGGTCAAGCGGCTAAGACGTCGCCCTCTCACGGCGAAAACGTGGGTTCGATTCCCGCATGGGTCACCAAAAACAAAAAAGCACGGTTTGTCCGTGCTTTTTTGTTTTTGACGATTCATTCCGTAGAAACGAACCCTTCAAGTTGCCCACGGATAGAGGGATTTCGGTAAAACAGAACGCAACTTGATAGATAGCACGCAGTGCTATCTTATTCGATAATCCCGCATGGGTCACCAAAAACAAAAAAGCATGGTTTGTCCGTGCTTTTTTGTTTATGACGATTCATTCCGTAGAAACGAACCCTTCAAGTTGCCCACGGATAGAGGGATTTCGGTAAAACAGAACGCAACTT
>CAKRPQ010000015.1 GCA_934385225.1 uncultured Eubacteriales bacterium | reverse complement strand
CTATGGCAGTTATACTTCTATTCTGTCATAGGAGGCTCTTTTGTTCAATTGTCCGTTTTTAACGGACTTGTGCAATTACGGGGGTGTTTATTATTTAGGGCGTCGGCGGTTTATTGCTTGCGGCGTCGAGGAGAATGGCGGTGAGGCCTATGTAAACGGCGAGCACCGCCGCAATTACGATGCATAATGTCATAAAGATTATGCGCAGAGTCTTCTTTTCACGCAGAAAACGCGCAGAAACTATCGCGCCCGAGACGGCTAAAACGAAGAGCAGTACAGCACCGAGAAGTGTCATACGATGAGATCCTTTCTGTCATAAGAATTCTTTTCATTGCCTGTTAAAAGAATCGGTTACTTTTGCGTATTTTGGTTTTGCCTTGCCATAAACTCCGCTATGCGCTTTTCCTTTTTCTTTTTGCAATTCTTTTTAATGATGAGGACTATAAGCACGATAACGGCGGCAATGACGATGAGAACAAGAATTGTCGGCACGGAATAGACCGCGTCAACGGCAAAATTGCGGCAACCGTCGGCAAAATCCGTCCAGCTTTCCCTGAATGCCTTTGATATACGATCGCCGAACGTGTCGGTTTTCGCGGGAGTGTATTCGATGACCTCCGAAAGGTCGATGTTTACGGTGGAATAAGCTATGAGAGTGTCGTAACCGCGAATTCTTGCCGTGTAGCTTTCGATCTGATACCTGACGTCCGAGAGACGCTCTTCGACCGTTATAATGTCGGAAAGATTGTCGCCCTTTTCGAGCAGAGCGAGCAGTCTTTCCTCTTCGAGTTTGAGCGAGTTCAGCCTTGCTTCAACGTCAACGTATGTGTCCGTTATGTCGTCGACGTTTTCGCGCTGCGAAATGATGTTGACGGTGCTGCGTGTTGCGTCGGTAAATTCGTTTAATTTGTCCGCGGGGATACGCAGGGTGTAGTTTGCCGACCTTGACGAACGGCTTCCGTCGTAATAGCTTCTGCCGTATGAATTTGACGACTGAATGTAGCCGCCGAGATTCGCGACAAGGGTCTCAATCTGTTTGCAGGCGTCGTCAAATTCCTTTGTTTCGGCGGAAATGTTGACGGTTTTGATTATCTTTCTGTTTTCGAGCGGAGAAGAATCACTTGTCTTCTCCGCACTTTCATTGTCGTAGTCGTAGTCGCCCTCGTCTGACGGAGAAATTACGTCGTACCCGTATCCTTTTCCGCCCGAAACATCGGTATAGAGAGTGTCGCCACGGAAAAAGTTATCGTCGCTTTTTGAGGTGCTTCCGCAGGAAATGAAACTTGTCGAAATAATGAGCAGTACCAGAGTGACCGACAGGAATTTTGCGTGTTTTGCGAATTTTTTCATTTAACAGATCCTCCTTTGATCAACCGTTTTGTGTACCCGCTCCGTTTTAACGTTTAACCGAGCTTTGCGAGAGCCTGCTTTATGCCGTCCAGCTTGTCGCGGTACTTTGCGAGCTTTTCTTTTTCGCCGTCAACGACGTTCTGCGGCGCTTTTGCGAGGAATCCCTCGTTTGAGAGCTTGCCTTCGAGACGAGCAATTTCGCCCTCCGTCTTTTTGAGGTCTGCCGCGAGCTTTTCCTTCTCTTTCGCTATGTCGATAATGTCGGAAAGAGGCAGATAAATGCTTGCCGAACTTGTGATTATCTGAACGGTGTCGTCGGCGGAGATACCGAACGTTTCGAATTTATCCGAAATTTCGACCTCGGACGCGGAAGCGAGCCTGCCGAAGAATACGGCGGTGTCCGCATTGAAGGATTCGCTATGCGCCGTTTCGATATAGACCTTTGCGCGGCGGGACGGAACTACGTTCATTTCGTTTCTTCTCGCGCGTATCGCTCTTATTGCGTCGATAACGCTTTCAAATCTTGAAGCGTCCTCCGCGTAGTCGAAACGGGCGTCGTACTTCGGATAATCGCTTATCATAATGCTCTCGCAGTCATGCGGCAGAGACTGATAGATCTCCTCCGTGATAAAGGGCATGAACGGGTGCAGAAGTTTGAGCGAAACGGTGAGTACATAAAGAATGACGCGTTCGGCTGTAAGTTTGTTCCCGTTTTCCTTGTCCGAGAGGCGTATTTTGGCAAGTTCGATGTACCAGTCGCAGAAAATATCCCAGATGAAGTCGTAGATTGCGGAGAGAGCAACGCCGATTTCATAGCTGTCGATAGCCTTTACAACGGTATTTACCGTGTCGTTCAGCTTCTTCAATACCCACTTGTCTTCGAGCGCGAGTTCTCTGTCTGCGGGGAGTGTCAGATCCTCCGTCGTGAGGTTCATCATAACGAAACGCGAGGCGTTCCAGAGCTTGTTTGCAAAGTTTCTTGCGGATTCGATCTTCTCGTCCGAGAAGCGCATATCGTTTCCGGGTGAGTTGCCCGAAGCGAGTGCGAAGCGGAGCGCATCCGCGCCGTATTTGTCAATGATTTCGAGCGGATCTATGCCGTTGCCGAGCGATTTGGACATTTTGCGTCCCTGCGCGTCGCGTACAAGGCCGTGGATAAATACGGTCGAGAAAGGCTCTTTGCCCATGTGTTCGAGTCCCGAAAATACCATTCGCGCGACCCAGAAGAAGATGATGTCGTAGCCTGTTACGAGAACGCTTGTGGGGTAATATTTTTCGAGTTCGGGAGTTTTTTGGGGCCAGCCCATAGTAGAGAACGGCCAGAGGGCGGAGGAGAACCATGTGTCAAGGACGTCGCTTTCCTGACGAACGGGCTTTCCGCACTTCGGGCAGACGGTGATGTCCTCTTTTGAGACGGTCATTTCGCCGCAGGAGTCGCAGTAGAACGCGGGGATTCTGTGACCCCACCAGAGCTGACGCGAAATGCACCAGTCGTGGACGTTTTCCATCCAGTTCGTGTATATTTTCGTGAAGCGTTCGGGTTCGAATTTTACTCTTCCGTCGTAAACGGCTTCGAGCGCGGGCTTTGCGAGAGGTTCCATTTTAACGAACCACTGATTTGAAATTATAGGCTCAACGGTGTTATGGCATCTGTAACAAGTGCCGACGTTGTGAACGTGCGGCTCAACGGAGAGGAGATAGCCGTCCTTTTCGAGATCGGCGACGAGAGCTTTTCTGCATTCGTATCTGTCCATGCCCTCGTATTTGCCCGCATATGCGTTCATCGTTGCGTCGTCGTTCATGACCTTGATGACTTCAAGTCCGTGTCTCTGACCTACAAGGAAGTCGTTGGGGTCGTGGGCGGGCGTAATCTTAACGCAACCTGTTCCGAAGCCGATTTCAACGTATTCGTCGGCGACGACGGGAATTTCTCTGCCTACTATAGGCAGAATGAGCGTTTTGCCGACAAGGTGCTTTGTTTTTTCGTCATTCGGGTTTACGGCAACGGCTGTGTCGCCGAACATTGTTTCGGGGCGCGTTGTGGCAATTTCGACATAGCCGTCCTCACCCTTTATCGGGTACTTGATGTGCCAGAATGAGCCTTTCTGTTCGGTGTATTCGACCTCTGCGTCGGAAAGCGCCGTGATGCAGTGGGGACACCAGTTGATTATCTTGTTGCCGCGGTAAATGAGCCCCTTGTTGTAGAGGTTTACAAATACTTCGCGGACGGCTTTTGAACAGCCATCGTCCATAGTGAAACGCTCGCGCGTCCAGTCGCAGGACGATCCGAGCTTTTTGAGCTGACTTATAATGCGATCCCCGTATTTGTTTTTCCAGTCCCAGACGCGTTCGAGGAATTTTTCTCTGCCGAGGTCGTAGCGTGTAAGTCCCTCTTCGACGCGGAGACGCTCTTCGACCTTTATCTGCGTCGCTATGCCTGCGTGGTCTGTGCCGGGAACCCAGAGAGTGCTGAATCCCTGCATTCTTTTGTATCTGACGAGTATGTCTTGAAGCGTTTCGTCAAGGGCGTGACCCATGTGGAGCTGACCCGTAACGTTTGGAGGCGGGATAACGACCGAAAAAGGCGGTTTTCCGTCCTTCGGGTCGGGTGTAAAGTAACCTTTGTCGCACCAGTTTTTGTAGAGCCTGTCTTCAAACTCTTTCGGCGCGTATGTCTTTGGAAGTTCTCTTGCCTGCATTGATTTTATCTCCTTTGCTTGTTTTTCGGCATAAAAAAAGCCATGCTGTCCCGACAGTTCAGGACGCATGGGCGCGGTACCACCTGATTTCGTGCCTTTCGGCACGCTCTTAACCCGTACAAAATACGGCTTCTCTGTAACGGGAGATACCGTCGGACACTAATGACACATAAAAATCTTCGGACGAACCGGCCGTCGGCTGCCGCCAAAAAAGTGCGTTCGCATCTGCCGCTCGGGGACTACTTCGCGCTTCTCCTTTTACGGTGCTCGCACCTGCCGCCGCTCTCTTTGAAAAGGGGTGAAAGCCTACTTCTTCCCGTCATAGCGTTGTATTAAAGAAATTATAACACCTGTTTCCGATTTTGTCAATATGTTTTTCAAGTTTTTTTGTCAAAACTATTGACAAAACGCTTTTTTTGTGTTAAAATACCATTCGTTGACCGGTAGGTCAATGCTACTATGGCGCAGTAGGTAGCGCACGTCATTGGTAATGACGAGGTCATCAGTTCGAATCTGATTAGTAGCTCCAAACCCCCGAATGCAGAAGCGTTCGGGGGTTATTTTTGCAAAAAAATCCCGCGCGTAAAAGCGCGGGATTATCTTTATTTAAGAAAATCAGAGCTTGTCTACTTTGAGATTCGGGACGTATTTGCAGAATTCTTTTATTTCCGCGCGGTAGTCGCCTTCCATTTCTACGAAATGATGGATATACGGACCGTCGAGCAGTTTGTCTTCAACCGCCTGCAAATCTTCAAATTCGCCCCAGATGTATGTACCGTGCGTCAGAGGACCTTCGGTCGTGTGACAGTGAAGCGGTAGAATTACATAGCGTCCGCCGTTTTCGCGGTCTATGCGTACAACGGTGTATTCTCCGTCCTTGCCTCTGAACCACTCACGCTGATTTACAAGTCTTGCCTCGCTGTCGGGTGCTTTCTGCGAGATCGGGAACGGTCCGCAGTGCCAGAGAAGCTCGGCGTTCTTGTTTTCGGGGTGGCGAACGGTAAATTCTCCGAAGAGAGGCTTGCCCTCGCCGAGAGTTGCGCATTTGAGGAGCGCCATCGTTATAGCGCAGTGAATGTCGCTCTCGCACGAGACCATATATCCGAGGTCGTTAAGCATACCGTAAACGGCGCAGGGAGCAAGTCCCGCGAACATTATCGGCGTAGCCGTCCAGCATTCTGCGGAGAGAACGTCGAGATTGAATTCCTCAAACAGGTGCCTGTATGTAGCCGTAAGCGTCGCCATCGGCTTTATCTGCGGCACGGTAAGCTCGTCGAGCCTGAAATTGTGCGTGAAATACTTTTCGTATTCCGCGATCTCGTCCGCGTACTTTTCGGGAGCGTCCTTCATTCTCTGTTCGAGAATGGCGAAGTTTATCGGAATAATCTTGACGCCGAACTGCTCCATAAGCTCGCCCTCGTTCCAGATAACGGAGAAAAACGGTGCGGGACGTGCGCCGAGCTGACCTATTCTCATTCCGCGGAAGTTTTTGACCATACAGACCGTACGGACGAAGCGGTCAAAACTCTCCTTAAATTCCTCCGATTCTACACGGCAGCAGGGAATGTGCGAGAACGGTATATTGAACCTCTGCATCTGGCGGGAAACGCCGAAAAGACCGCACTGCGAGTCTGTCGGACGCATACCGTCAACATAGTATTCGTCGTCGAGAGGCGCCCAAAGAAGAACGGGCTTGCCGAGTGCCTGAGCGATGTCGGCGGCTGCCTCCTCGTTTCCGAAGTTGCAGTTGATGATCATGACCGCGTCAACATTTTCTTCCTTAAAGCGTTCGATAACCTCCGCCGCGCTCTTGTCGTCGAAAATGAGGTCCGCGTGACCGAGACCGCGCTGATCGACAAAGCTGACGTGCTTGTCCGTGAAATTCTTTTCGATGTAATCGACGTTCTTTTTCTCGCGCTGCTCTGCCGAATACCAGGTCAGAAACGTTCCGCGCGGGCGGTCCGTCGTGTTGCGGCGCATCGCGACAAGACCGATTTTTACATTGTAATTAAACATTTTTATTTATCCTCCAAATCTTCAAAGTTGCAGCAGATTCCTATGTCCGCGTAGTCGAATATGGGAGCGTTTTTGTCGGGGTTTATCGCGATGACGGTTCCCGAACGATCCATTCCGACGATGTGATGTACCGCTCCCGAAATGCCGACGGCGATATAAACGGCGGGCGAAACGGTTTTTCCCGTAAGACCGACCTGCTCACGGTAAGGAGCGTAACCGCCGTCCGTCAGCTTGCGCGACACGGCGAAGTCCGCGCCCATATTTTCGGCAAATCTGCGGACTTTTTCGAGCCGTGAACGCACTCCGTAGCCCGCCGCGACGATTATCGGCGAATTTTCCTCCGATGCCGAACGCACGGTTGCAAGGGCAGGGACTGTATTTGATACGATTTTTGCGATAAGACTGCCCGAAAGCGCGGGACGGTACATGACGGTGCGGCCGCCCTCCGCCGTTATCGCGGTACAGTCGGCGCAAAGTCCGAGACCGAGCTTTGCCGCAAGACGCGCGGCGACCTCTCTTGACGCTTCGTCGTTCCCGAAAAGCAGCGCGTCGGGACATTCCGTTTTTATTCGTGCTTCAAGCAGAGTTAATGCCTCTCGCGTGGGCATAAACGGCAGAATTTCGGGATTTTCGCAGACAGATTTCGCATATTCGAGCGGTGCTTCGCCAAACGACCATACCCGCGCGAGTTTTTCCGTGCCGATTTTCGGCATTTCTTTTTTGCGTCTGCGGCGAAGGGCTTCCGAAACGGCGGCGGACAGCTCGCTCGGTTCTATAAAGCGGCATTTGCGCTTTCCGGACGTGTTTTCGAACGTTGAAAGAACTCTTGTCGGCGAGCCGCCGAGACCGCAGCGCTCTTTTTCCGCGCCTATGTCGTCGGCTGTCATGATTTCTGGTGTTACCGTGCGTGAAAAGAGAGACGGTAGGCGGAGAACCGCCTGCTTTTCGACGGCAATAACCGTGTGATCCTTGATTTCCCGCGTTCCGTCACGGGTCACGGCACTTTTTTCGTCCGACGAAAGTACATTTGATATAAAGTCGTATCCGAGAAGCTCCGCGAGCATCGGCGGGACTTGTCCCGTGTCACCGATGAGGGTTTTTCTGCCGCATATTATCCTGTCGGGCGCGAGTTTTTTTATCGCGCACGAAAGAGCGTACGCTGTCGCGAGTGTGTCCGAACCCGCAAAAGCGCGGTCGCAGAGAAGTACCGCGCGGGACGCGCCGAGACGCGTCATTTTTTCGAGCGTGTCGGCAGTCTTTCCCGCTCCCATGCCGAGCAGAATGACCTCCGCGCCCGTCGTCGCGAGTGCGACTTCATATGCCGACGCGTCAAACGGGTTCGGTTCTCCGTCAGTACCGATGCGGACGCAGACAACGATTTTCATATTTTATCCCCGTCGTAGATCGGGGCAAGCGCGTCGTGAACGCGGCGGTATTTTTCGTACAGAGCCGCGTAGAGTTTTGTATTTTCCTTGTTCGGCGTGACAGTTCCGACGGTTCTGACGCACTTTTTGACCGCGTCGTCAAAGCCGTCGAACATTCCTGCGGCAACGCCCGCGAGCATAGCCGAGCCGAACGACGAATCGCTGTTTTCGGTCACGGTGAGCGTGATGCCGAGACAGTCGGAGACTATCTGTCCCCAGAGGCGGCTTTTCGCACCGCCGCCGATGAGCGTTGCCGCCTCGCCGTGAGGAATCGAAAGTCCCGCGAGATAGCGGTAGCAGTCAAGCAGCGAAAGCGCAACGCCTTCAAGCACGGCTCGGTCGAAATGAGCCTTTGTGTGCGTCGAACGGACGCCGATAAAGCTGCCGCAGAGCGCGGGATCGGCGTAAGGCGTGAGTTCTCCGTTGAGATACGGGTGGAACATCACTCCGTCGCAGCCGACAGGTACGGCAGCGGCGGCAGAGTCGATGTCGCCGTAGCTTCCGCCGAAGCTGTCGCGATACCAGCGAAGTGCCGATGCGGCGGCTTTTGTCGCAGTTCCCGGATACCAGAGACCGCTTGACGCGTGCGGATAGCAGACGAGCTGTTTGTCGGGGTATGCGCGATCTGTAATGACGCAAATGCGTCCCGCCGTCGCGAGTTTGACAGTCATATCTCCCTTTTTGACCGCACCCGACGCGAGAACCTCCATGCAGGTGTCGGTAGTTCCGCATATGACGGGCGTTCCTGCGCGCAAACCCGTTTCGCTCTCGGCTTTTTCCGTGATTTTACCTATGATGTCTGTCGGTTCGCAGAGCGGCGGGAGGTTTTTTCGCGTAAGTCCCGCAAGCGCGCAGAGTTTGTCGTCCCAGTCGCCGCCGTCGCAGTTGTAGAGCATACTGCCCGCCGCTTCAATGCGATCGGTACAGAAAACGCCCGTAAGACGGTAGCGAAGCCAGTCCTTTTCGAAGAGGACGTGACGGATTTTTCCGTATGTTTCGGGTTCGTTTTCGCGGAGCCATATGAGCTGCGGAAGCGTCCAGATAGTGTCGGGACGGTGGTATGTTTTTTTGAATATTTCGTCGCCGTATTTTTCGCGCAGAGTCGCCGACTGCGCTTTGCTGCGCGAGTCCGTCCAGTGAATACACGGGCGCAGAGGGTTCATATCCGCACCGCAGACGACGGACGAATGAGTGGCGGAGTCAACGGCGACGGCGGAGATTCCGTCCGCGCTTATTCCGCTCGCGGATAGAATATTTTTTGTGCAAGCGCATAGCGCGTTCCACCAATCGTCCGGATTCTGCTCGCACGCTCCTACGGACGGGTGCAGTGTCGGATATTCGACCGTGTGCGTCGCGATAATCTGCGCGTCCTCGCGGAGAAGCGTAGCCTTTGCCGCGCCTCCGCCGAAATCTATTCCTAATGTATAACGCATATGTTTTCTCCCGTTATGCCGGGCACCGCGCCTCGCGCGATAAGTCCTTCGTTTTTCTCGTGTGCGATGAGCCATTTGTTGCGTCTGAAAAGGAGCGGGTCTGCGGACGGCGTTTCGAGCGGTAGATTTGTCCCGACTGGAAGTCCGACAACGCAGCCGAAGCCCTCGTCACTTGCCTGACACGGGCAGAAATGTAGCGTCGTAGCATATACTTCGACGGCTGTTCCCGCGGGCAGATAAAACGCCTTCATCTGCGACGAGGAGAGCTTTCCGTCGGTGCCTATATCCTGTCTTCTGCCGAGAATGAGTACAAGATCGGTCACGGCAATGTTGACCTCGCTCGAAAAATGCCATTCCGCGGCGTTAAGGTATTCGTTGTAGCCGTAGCAGTAGCCGAGTTCGGTGTCGAGCGTGCCGAAAACGGTGTCTCTTATAACCTCCGCTATCGGAAGCACCTCAAACGTCTCCTCGCTTGCGTGATAGACAGAGCCGTTTTCAGGCATCGGAATCTTCTTTGCCGCTTCGATTATTTCGGCAGAACCGAGCGAAAGAAGTCTGCCGTAATCGGTAAATTCAGCCGACGAAACGTCGATAAGGGGCAGACGCGGGTTCTTTTTCCTGAGTTCCGAAAGATTTGACATCACATTTCCTCCGTAAAAGTTATGGTGTGACTTGCTCTGTAAGTCTCGCCTTTTTCGAGCTTGCGTATGCCCTCTTTTTTCGTTATATCCGAGCCTGCGCCGACAAGATCGCCGATGCCGTCCCACGGTTCAAGGCAGATGTAGGGCGCGTTCGGCTTGTGCCAGATGAGGAAATACGGAGCGTCCTTGAAATCGACGCGGACGGCACGACCCGTTTTGCGGTTGCGAAGCGTCGCAGAACGTGATTTAAGAGTGCGGAACACGAGTGCGTCAACGACGAAATATTTCTCGTAAAGGGGCAGAACGTTTGAATTTTTGAGAATCGGCAGAGGCTGATCCGATACAAGGTTTCCGTAGAGAACCGAGTGGTCAAGCGTTTCCTTTTCGGGGAAGATAACGTCGTAATTTTCGATACCCTCAGGGGTGTAGTAACCCTCGTGAGAGCCTATCGAAAAGTACATTTCGCCGTTCGTGCGGTTTTCGACGGTGTATTTTATTTCGACGGATTTTTCCGAAAGGCGGTAGCCGACGGTCAGTACATAGTCGAACGGATAAGATTTTTTCGTCTCCTCTGTCGGGGTGAGGAAAAAATCGGCGGAGCTTTCGGTCACGTTTTTCGGTTCGAATTTCGCAAATCTTCCGAATCCGTGTTTTTCGAGCGTGTATTCGCGTCCGAGGTAGGTATATTTGTCGTCTTTAAGACCGCCGCATATGGGGAACATAAGCGGACACGACGATTTCCAGACTTCGGGGGCACCGCGCCAGATCTGCTCGGTGTCGCCGAGCTTAATGCTTTTTATTTCCGCGCCTGTTTCGGAGATTTCCGCGCGTAAAAATTCGTTTTTAAGTGTTATCATAGTTTCACCGTATTATTTTACCCAGTCGTGGAGAGGGTCGTTTGAGCGGTTGAAGCCCTGATAGTCGCCCGACATGAGCCAGAGGAAGTAGCTCTGATAACCGGGCGTCGTTACGGTCGTGTGATAGCCGTAGGGGAACTCGACAAGCTCGTCGTTCTTTACGCGGTAAGCCTCGTCAAGCTTTCCGTCGGCGGTGTAGAGACACTGCACCGCAAAGCCCTGTTCGGGGGCAAAAAGAAAGTAGTAGATCTCTTCCGCTATGCACTCCGTGGGCATATTGTCCTCGTCGTGCTTGTGCGGCGGGAAGCCTGCCCAGTTGCCCTCGGTGCAGTAAGCCTCGCCTACGGTGAGTTTAAGCGCGTTGCTGTTTCCGTCAATGAGGAAGCTCGTTTCTCTCTCGAACGGAACTCGTCCGAGAAGTTTAAGAACGGCGTGATCCTCGCGGAGAACCTGAGGTTCGGTCTTTTTATCGACGGGCGTTGCGCAGACGGCAATTTTTATATGGTCGATCGCTTCAACCTCACATTCGAAATCGCGGGGAAGATATACACATTCCGCACGGCGGTTTTCGAAAACGTTCATTCTGTTTCCGATGTTCTTCCATTCGGTGTCGCCGAAGCGGACGTTGCAGTGACCCGACAGCATAATGAAAGCCGTCTCCTTGTCGCCTGTCTTAAAGGGCAGTTTTTCGCCCGCGTCAAGCTCTATAATGCCGAACGAGAGTCTTTTAAGACTGCATTCGCCGATCTTGCATATCTCGGTGTAGCCTTTTGCGGGCTTGTATGTTTTCTTAAAGTTCATAACCGTTCTCCTTCAAAAAATTCTTTACTTCGTCAAAGCTCGGAACGCTTTCGCGCGCGCCGACGCCTCCGCATTTCAGCGCCGATGTGGCGGACGCGAAGCGGCAGCAGGTAAGATAATCGAAGCCGCGCAGAAGTGCTGCCGCAAAAGCACCGTGGAACACGTCTCCCGCACCGTTCGAATCGACGACGACGGCAGGGAATACGGGGTAAGGCGTTACGGTCTTTCCGTCATACATGATACCGCCCTTTTTGCCCTGCGTTACAACGACGACGGCGGGGCTGTATTTGTCAAATAGCGCTCTCGCGGCGCTTTCGGCGTCAGAGCATTTTGTCTCGGCAAGCGAAAATTCCTCCGACGGAATGAGTATATCCGAGACGGCGAGCAGCCGTTCTACATTCGGGTAGTTTCCGCCGCAGTCGTAGAGAACGTGCCCTCCCGCTTTGCGCGCAATTTTTGCGCCTTCGACGGCGGCATCAAGGTCGTTTCCGTCAACCATAAGAATTTCGGCGTCCGAGATTGCCTTTTTCTGCGCCTCGTCAAGTGTTGTCGGCGGCAGATTTCCGCGGTCGAACACACATGTGCGCGTTCCGCTGTCCGCAGCAAGCAGAAGCGTTGATGAAAACGAGCGGTAACCGCCCATAACCTTTATAAGGCTTGTTTCGACGCCGTATTTTTCAAAATCCGACAGAAGAAAACGTCCGCCCATATCATCGGCGAGGTTTCCGATGAACGCAGTTTCCGCACCGAGTTTTTCGGCGGCGACAAGTCCCGTCGCGACGGGGCCGCCACCCGCCAGACGCACGTCTGTGGCACGGCTTTTTGTGTCCTCCGCGGGGAAAGACGGAACGCACCAGAGCGTGTCCGAAACACACGCTCCGATTCCGACTATCTGTATTTTTGTGTCATTTTTCAGGGTTTTCATGCTTTTCCCTCTGCGCCCGTGAGTCTGATTTTCGAGAGCGCAAGCTGTTTAACCGATTCGATAGGCTTCTTCATGAAGAGATCGACCGCGAGACTGCGGCCGGGATCGTCAAGAGATTCCTTTGTTCCGTCCGCAAAGGCACAGCAAACGTCCGTACCGATGTTCATTTTGCGAACGCCCGCGGCGATAGCTGCTTTTACCTCCTCGTCGGGAATACCGCTTCCGCCGTGGAGAACGAGGGGAGTTCCGCCCGTTGCCTTGCGTATAGCCTTTACGCGTTCAATGTCGAGCTTCGGAGGCTTTTTGTAGTGACCGTGCGCATTTCCGATGAGAACGGCAAGGCAGCAGACGCCCGTGCGCTTTACAAGCTCGGCTGCTTCGTTCGGGTCTGTAAATTCGCCCATTGCGGCGTCGTTTACGCTTCCGACGTGACCTATCTCACCCTCAACGCCGACACCGACGGCTTTGCAGATGTCAACGACCTGCTTTGTTATTGCGATGTTTTCTTCGAGCGGGTGAGTCGAACCGTCAAGCATTATGCCCGTCATGCCCCAGCGCAGACTGCGCTGAACCGATGTAAGATCGGGACCGTGATCAAGGTGCAGACAAACGGGAACGCTCGCGCGTCTTGCCGCCGCGACAGCCGCGGGACAGATGTAGAAACCGACCTCCTCGTTTATAAGGCGTGGATAGATCTGGACGATAACGGGCGCGTGAGCCTCCTCTGCCGCCGCGATAACGCCCATAAGCGTTTCGACGTTGTATATGTTGAATGCGGGAACGCAAAAATTGCCTTTTTCCGCCATTCCGATAATTGTCTGTAAATTTACCAGCATTTCAGTTTCCTCCGAGAATAAGATCTTCGAGCGAGAGGATCATTACTTTATCGTTGTTTGCCGCTTTAAGAGAAGCGTATTCGCCGACGGACGCCGTAACTATCGTGTTTGCGCCGATGCTCTCGGCGTTGAATATTCTGCGTTCCGCAACGGCGTGCATAACGTCGGGTATCCATTCTGCCATGAGAAGATTTCCCGCCCATACCGTTTCCTCACCGTGAAGAAGCATTTCGGAAAGGTTAGCATATGCGGAAACTACTGCGCGAGGCTCTTCGATTTCGCCGAGATCGCGGGAGAGCTCGAAAGGATCCTGGTAAACTACGCTCATACCGCTCTTCTTTGCCGTCAGCTTTCCGCCGCCGAGAAGCTCTGCGACATAAGAGGGGAATGTGACGACGCGGCATTTGAGTTCTATGCCGTATTCGGCGTATGTTCTGCGGAGAACCTTTGCGTCAGTCGGGTCTGCGGCGATGACGGTCCTGTAATTGTCAAGAACGCCCGCACAAGCCTGCATTTCGTCCTTCGTTTCTTTAAGAGCGCCGACAAGATAGTTCATCTGTGCGCCCGACGCTGGTTCATCGGCAAGAACAGTAAAGTTTACGCCCGCTTTTTCGAGAACGGCTATTGTTTTTAGCGCCTCGGAGGGCATTTTATATCTTGCGTCCGCACCGAGGAAGAGGAGTGTGTCGGTCTTTTCACCGTGCTTTTTAATTGCGTTTGCAAGTTCTGCCGAAATTTCCTTTTCGCCGTATGCGTTTCCTGTTTTAAGGCAGTTTTCGACGAGCTTCTGTATGTAATCGGGGAGTTTTCCTTCGAGCGCAGCCTGTTCGCGGACGGCTTTTGTGAACATTACGGGGTCCCAGCCCGTAACGCACACCTGAACGCACGCACCGCAGCCCGCGCATTCGTAAATGTTGTCCATAATATCGTCGATTTTGAGTGCGCCGCGCGTGACAAGGGATATGCCGAGAGCTCTCGCGCGCGGAGTGCTTCTCTCGTGTCCCGTTGCGTTGCCGATAGGGCAGATGTTATGGCACATCCAGCAGAATCGGCAGGAATCTACGTGTTCATTGACTTTATCCGAAAGTTTCATCTCATCTACCTCCTCAGAGTCCAAGCTTGAACGGGTTCATTATGCCGTTCGGGTCAAGCTGTTTTTTCAGTCCCTCGAATACCTGCATGGCGGGACCGTACTGTTCTTTCATAAGTCTGCCGAGCTTTATGCCGACACCGTGATGGTCGTTTACAACGCCGCCGTGAGCGAGCGCCGTTCTTACGCCGCACGTCCATATCGCCTGATGAAGTCTGAGTGCTTCGACGGGATCCTTCGGAACGTCTTTTCCGTCAACGATGAAGCGGTCATAAACCATTGCGCCCCACTCGTACCAGTGTGAGAAGTGCGCGATGAACTTCGCCTGCGGGAAGTTCGTTTCGATTGCGTTTTTCATAGCCCAGTAGATTTCTTCTATCTTGTCGTAAGGAGCGATTGTGTCCATCGTACCGAACATCTGTGGCAGATCCATCATGTAACCGGGATAGAAGAAGGTGATCTTTTCTTTCCACCATTTTTCACCGTATTCGCTGCCGAGATCCTCCGCACCGTACTTTGTAAAGGTGTCGAGAAGAATTTTTTCTTCAACCTCCACCATTTCGCGGCAACCCTCGTATGCGATGTTCATGAATGCGCCCTTGCGCTCAACGCCGACGACTTTCTTTATAAGGGAAGCCGTTTCCGCCTCGTCGTAGAGACGCATGACGGAGGGCTTGAACTTTTGGAGAAGCTCGCGGGAAGCGACGAATGCGCCGTGCATATCCTTGAAGAGGAACGCGCGGAAGCGGCGCTCTTCGGGCTGATCGAAAATGCGTATCTGCGCCTTTGTAATGATGCCGAGCGTACCCTCCGAGCCGATGAAGATCTGGTTAAGGTCGGGACCTGCCGCGTGCTTCGGTGCGGGAGAGGTGTTAATAATGTCTCCGTTCGGGAGAACGACCTCCATTTGGAGCACCATATCGTCTATCTTGCCGTATTTTGTCGAAACGACGCCGATACCGCGGTGCGCAAGGAATCCGCCGACGGTGGAGCAGGTAAGGGAGGACGGATAGTGCATTGTAGCCTTTCCGACTTCGTTTGCGGCGTATTCGATGTGCTTGTAGATAGCACCCGTGCCGCACTCTATGTACATTCCCTCGGTGTTTACCTTGTAGATCTTGTTCATTCTCTTTGTGTCGAGCAGAATTCCGCCGCAGACGGGAATAGCACCGCCCTGCGTTCCTCCGCCCGCACCCCATACCGTAACGGGGAGTTTATAATAGTTTGCGATTTTTACGACCTTTGAAACTTCGGTCGCGTCAAGCGGACATACGACGAAATCCGCCTCTGGCATAAGCTGTCCTCTGTCTGCCCACATTCTCGAAAGCCAATAGTAGTCAACGCTGTGCGTTACCTTGTCGATGGGGCGCACGGAGCAGTTTTCCTTGCCTACCGCGTCTTCAAGCTCGGTCAGAATCATTGAAAACAGAAAGTCATTCATTTTGTACTGCATCATTTTTCTCCTTTTAATATAGATTTCAGTTTTGATGCTATTGTAGCATATTGATTTTGTGTTTGCAAGACGAAGATGAAAATTATTTTTGACATCTTGATTTTTTCGGTAAAAAGTGGTATAATAATGAAAATAATTTTCATTTGCGGAGGAATTATGGAATCGGTTCTTCACGGCATAAGGCAAAATTATGACAGTATGGGACCCGCGGAGAAGCGGATAGCGGACTATTTGTTTGCGCACACGGAGGAGATAATCGGAATTTCGATCTCGGAGCTTGCCGAAAAGTGCGCCTGCGGAAGCGCAACGGCGGTCAGATTTGCGCGCAGGCTCGGACTTGAAGGTTATCAGGAGTTGAAAGTGCGCCTTGCGGCGGAGGTAGGGTCTGCGTCCGTCATCGACGAGGAATTTCTTAAAAGCGATAACTGCTACCGCATATATCAGAAGCGTATTGCGTCGATTGCGGAGTCACTGCGAGAGACCGAGTCGGTGCTTGACGAGGAAACGCTCGAAAAAGTGGCGCAGTCGGTGCTTCACGCCGACAGAATAGTCATTTTCGGGCTCGGCAATTCCGCGTCTATCGCACAGGACGCGTCGCATAAGTTTCTTCGTCTCGGACTTGACGCACAGGCGTGCTGCGATAACCATATGCAGGCAATTATAGCGTCGCACCTTAAAAGGGGAAGCATCGCGATCGGGATCTCGCATTCGGGTGCGTCAAGGGATATTGTCGATGCAATGCGTCTGTGCAAGGTATGCGGCGCGACGACGGCGTGTATCACAAACTACGGTGCAAGCCCGCTTGCCGACGCGGTCGATTACGCGCTTTTCACCCGCTCGCGTGAGACAAAGCATTCGATCCTCGCGATGAATTCCCGCCTTTCGCAGCTCGCCATAATCGACTGTATCTATACATATATCGTTCTTCACGCCGATAAAGCGGCAAAGCAGGCGATCTATAACACAGAGGTTGCACTTCAAAGCAAAAAATTCTAAATAAAAAAGGGTGCTAAAAAACTCTGAATGAGTTTTTTAGCACCCTTTTTTATAGTTTACGCGCGGGTAAATGTGAACTTCTCCTAGGGAATGTTCACGGGTTTCTTTTCGGTTATTATTTCGTCAACGCACATAAGAAGCGGGAAATCCGACGCGTCAAGCGTACCCTTTTTCGCCGCGATCCGTACCG
Source organism: uncultured Eubacteriales bacterium (assembly GCA_934385225.1). Taxonomy (GTDB): domain Bacteria; phylum Bacillota; class Clostridia; order Oscillospirales; family CAG-272; genus SIG710. Next base: position 12,897 of record CAKRPQ010000015.1, on the reverse strand, counting down.
CGCGGGCAACCCTCTCCGCAACCACGAGCGATTCGAGAGTTACGCCGTTAAGCTCCGCTTTTGCCTCGTCTATGTTCAGTCCCTTGCCGAGAAGAATACCGACAAGGTGCGTTCTTCCGCCGTAAACGGTAACATAGAGATCGCTCGCACCGACGCAGAGATTTTCGAGCGTTCCCGCATTCCGATACGCGAGCAGTTTCGCCATTTCTTTTGTCGCCTGACCGAACACAGCCGCCTGCGAATTAAAATGCAGTTCGCTGTCCTCGCCGAATTTGCGCTTGTTCAGACCTATTGTCAGCGCGATGCCGAGCGCGTAGCCGTTTTTGAGGGCGGCTGCCGATTTTGTCGAGCTTTTTCTGCCAGACTTCGGGATAGCAGAGGGGTTTTCCGTCCTCCGTGTCCATAAGTCCCTTAGTTACGCTGAGTACGGGAATGTTTTGGCAAGAAATCCGAATTTGAACGGGATTAATGAGGCTAAAAGTGCTATTCGGCACGTGTATCTTTGAAAAGACGCTTAATGATAATCATAACGAAATAGACATATTGGATATTGAGTGAAGCCGAGTAGGAAATGGAATGGGTGGAGTGGTAGATTAATTCCGGTCATGCCGAATTCTCCGATAGTCCAATAATCGGTTAAATGTGATTTTACATAATTATTATAACAAGCCTAAGAGCAAATGATATGCATCACAAAAGTGTCTGACTTTTGGGGGTATATCATCTTGTGGATACTTCGCGTTTTGCTATATTTTCAGATCTTTCAGGCAGGCGTCGAGCTGTCTCTGATTTTTAATCTTAATCACTTTATCGGGATATTGATTTTGAATACTCTTATATCGCTTGCGTATTTTCTTTGAGCGGCCTCCCCAAAGTATCCATTTTATAAATTCGCGATCCATTTTTTCGTTACACCCTTCCGTCATATCAGGGCGGCTTTTCCCTTTGTATGTGCGGTAACGCCCGAAACAGCGAAAAAGGCAATTCAGCCTTCCGAAAAGCAGCAGTATGATAAGGTCTGCCTCCTCCGCTCTGCGCTCGTAACTCAGACCGCTGTAATTGCCGTCGATAATCCAGCCGTCGGGATTTCGGTCGAGAAACGAACTGACGATATTCTGTTTGTCTTCCTTTGCCCTGACCTCCCAGTTCGGCAGGAACTGTACCTTGTCCAGGTGAAGAGCGGGGAGTTTATATTGTTCGTGCAATTTACGGCATAAGGTCGATTTGCCAGAACCGCTGTAACCCATTATTGCTATTTTCACGGTTTGCTCCTTTTATATGCCATGGCGTTCATTCTCGTTTTCGTAAAAATAGGCTAAACACCCTGTTTAGTGGTAGGTTATTCGGTTAGAAAAACAGGAGTTTGCTACTCAACAGACTTTGCAAATTGTAAAAAAATTTCAAAACACCATATTCCCGCAACTTTATATTTGATTTTTATTTGTTGCGATCAAATTTTATTTTCAGACTTAATTCTGTGGGGAAAAGGGACACAATCAAAGCTAATAACTGTACTCCGCAAATAATACCGCCATAGGTTCCGATTGTCGACGTGTTTCTGTTAAATAAACAAAAAAATACAATCATTAAAGTAAGCGAAAGAAGCAATATGATTAATCCGGTCCAAAACCATACCTTCCCGCAATGCTCGTGGGCATATCGCCAAGTGTCTTGATTTTTCATTGATCTTTTTGTTCGATATCCAAAAAATGTATTTATATCTTTGGGCGGATTTTTTTGAAAATACAAACCGAACCCTACCATTGTAAGTGGAATTAACGAATCAATAATCAGCATATAAACCCAAAAAATCATTTTTTCTCCTGTATTTCAAATTTGTCAATATTTTAATTATATCATAAATCCTCCTGTTTTTCACCCTTGGCCACGCAATTTGCAAATGAAATTACTTTGCCAAAGCTCCGCGTATAAGTGAATAGTGAAAAGCGAAGAGGTAATAAGTAAATCTCCCGCACTGACGCGCGGGAGATTTGGCTGGGACGGCCGGATTCGAACCGGCGAAATGCAAGAGTCAAAGTCTTGTGCCTTAACCGGCTTGGCTACGTCCCAATAATTTCATCGTACGCTCCCTATTATAACACAAAAAAATGCAGATGTCAATAAATATTTTTCGTCTCCCTTGACAAAACAGGAAAAATGCGATAAAATTATTACATATTTTTATATGAGGTAATTTACTATGCAGAGACTGTACATTCCCGAGGGGTATTCATCAAGACTTACCGTCCGCCAGACCGAACACGCGATAAAAAAGGTCAAGGATTTCTTCGAGCGCGACCTTGCGATAGAGCTTAATCTTACGCGAGTTTCCGCACCGATCTTCGTCGATGCGGCGAGCGGACTCAACGATACGCTTAACGGTGTCGAACGCCCCGTTGATTTCTCGGTTTTTTCGGGAGAGCATTTCGAGATAGTCCAGTCGCTTGCAAAGTGGAAGAGAATGGCGCTCAAACAGTACGATTTCAAGATCGGAGAGGGTCTTTACACCGATATGAACGCGATAAGACGCGACGAGGACACCGACAACATTCATTCCATTTTCGTTGACCAGTGGGACTGGGAAAAAATCATCGCAAAAGAGGACAGAAACGTCGAAACGCTGAAAAAAGCTGTTCGCAACATCTACGCGGCAATACGCCACACCGAGAATTTCATCGTTGACGACTATAATTTCATAGAGAGCTTTTTGCCCGACGACATCACGTTCATAACGACGCAGGAGCTTGAAGACAGATACCCGACCATTACGCCGAAAGAGCGCGAATACAAGGCGGCAAAGGAATACGGTGCGATTTTCCTTATGCAGATAGGCGGAACTCTCAAATCGGGAATAATTCACGACGGAAGAGCCCCCGACTACGACGACTGGGCGCTTAACGGTGACATTATCGTTTATTACCCCGTGCTTGACATTGCGCTTGAACTTTCGTCGATGGGAATCCGCGTTGACGAGGAATCGCTTGCGAGACAGCTTAAAATCCGCGGCTGCGAGGAGAGAAAAGAACTTCCGTTCCACCGCGCGCTTCTTGCAGGAGAGCTTCCCTATACGATGGGCGGCGGCGTAGGTCAGTCGAGAATCTGTATGTTCTTTTTGCGCAAGGCTCATATCGGCGAGGTGCAGTCGTCGTTCTGGCAAAAGGACGTTATCGAAGAGTGCGAACGCAGAGGCGTCAAGCTCCTTTGACCGAAAATAATAAAAAAGCGGCGTAGCCTTGCGGTTACGCCGTTTTTGCATTCGAAACCATATCCGTCAGGACAGTTTTTTGCCCATTTCGATTCTTACCTCATGCCTTTCGGGGTCTGTGTTTGAATATGAATACAGGTCGAACCCGATCACCTCAAAACCGTTTTTTCTGTAAAAGGCAATGGCATTTTCGTTGCAGGACTGCGTTTCGAGAACAATCATTCTTGCGCCCGAGGCGATTGCTTCTTTTGTTATGGCGTCCATAAGCAGAGTTCCGACTCCGCGTCGGCGGGTCGAGCCGTCGAAGATACAGATGTTGCTCAAGCGGAAGCGGTTGTTCCACACTTCGAGCGCGCCCTCGGCAAATCCGATGAGTTTTCCATTCTCAAACGCGCCGTAGGCTGTCGGATTTTCGAGCCATTCGCCGAAAAATACGTCGTCAAAGGATCTTTCGACAGGCGTGTCGAACGGTACATATTCGGTTTTAAGTCCGAAGCAGTCGCCGCCCGTACGAATGTCGTAATATCCGCCCGTTTTATATCGCGCGGTGAATTTCTTTCCCGCATATGTTTCTTTGTCAAGCAGTTTTATTTCCATTTTTTGCCTCTTTCAGTTTGCGTTTTCAGAGGTGCCCGACGAGACGGCGGGATCTGTCGCGCCTTCGTCCGTTTTCGCAAATTCGCCGAGACCGAAGTAGCAGTCGAACACGTTTTTGACCGTGAAGCCCGCATCCGTACCCGAGTTACCCTGTTCAATCACGCAGGTTGCGACAATTTCGGGGTTGTCAAACGGCGCAAAAGCCGTGAAAATGGCGTTGTCGCTCTTTTTTGTGCTGACCTGCGCCGTTCCCGTTTTACCGCCCATTGCTATCGGATAGTCTCTGAAAAGACGGGAAGCCGAACCGTTTTCGGTAACACCCTTCATCGCGGTCATTATCGTTTTGTAGGTCGTGTCCGAGAGTGTGACCGTGCCGAGCACTTTCGGCTCGTATTTGTAAATGATTTCGTTTGTGTAGAATTTTCTTACGCTGTCGAGAAGGTGTGCCGAATACCGCGTTCCTCCGCCGACAAGCGTCGAAATGTAGCAGCTTATTTGCAGAGGCGTGAACAGGTTGTCCGACTGACCTATCGCCGCTTGCAGAGTGTCGCCCGGGTACCATTCGCCGAGACCCGCTTCTTTCCTGTAATCGGGACCCGCGAGAATGCCCGTGTATTCGGAAAGTTCTATTCCCGTGTGTTCGCCAAGCCCGTAGAGGCGGCTGTATTTGTTTATTTTTGAGATGGTGAGCTGTCTGCCGATGTCGTAGAAGAAGTAGTTGCAGGATTCCTGTATTGCCTCTACCACGTTTATCGTGCCGTGCGTGCGCCCGTTTTTTAAGTATATCCAGCAGCGCGGACCGTTTGCGTCGTAGTATGTGTATCTGCCGAGATCCTTTATGTATGTGTTCGGCGTGATGATGCCCTCTTCGAGAGCGGCAGCCGCAACGCCGATTTTAAATGTCGAACCGGGTTGATACTGCCCCATAAGCGCGCGGTTGAGCATAGGCGTTGCCTCGTCCGCGGCAAGCGACGCGTAGTCGAAGTCCGAGAGGTCGTAGGTCGGGTATGAGGCTATTGCGAGAACAGCACCCGTGCTGACCTCCACAGCCGTTATCGCGCCCGCCGATGCGTCCTCGCCGTCAAGATCGCCCTTTGTCGCGAGAGCTTTTTTTACAATATAATCTATATTGTCTTTCAGACCGTCCTCGGCGGCTTTCTGAATGTCGATGTCGATGGTGAGCCATACGTCGCCGCCCGAAATCGGCTCTTTTTTTATACTCTGCGAAATTATGTAGCCGTTTTCGTCCTCTTCGATGAGCATTGTGCCGTCCGTGCCGTGCAAATATTCCTCAAAAGCCTGTTCGCACCCCGAAATTCCGACGACGGCGTTCATTTTGTAGCCTTTTTCGCTGTAATATTCGAGATCCTCGGCGTGTATCTGCCCGACCCTGCCGAGAATGTGCGACGCGTATCCGGGATAGACGTATTCGCGCGTCACGTTTTCCGAAAAGGTCGCGCCGCGGAGGTCGTTTTCTTTAATATATGTAATGAGAGCCAGCTCCACGTCCTTCGCGAAAACGAAAGGCTCTGCCGTGCTGAACTGCGCAAAAGCCATATCGTACCTGACGCGCAGAAGCTCCGTTATCGTTTCGGGATCGTAGTTTTCGGTGATTTTCTCGTGTTTGTCTATCGTTATCAGCTTGTATTTTTTCGCGATGGCGGTGATAAGCTCGTCCGCCGTGTATTCTATGGGGTTTCCGTTCTTGTCCTCGTACAGACCGAGTGCTTTTAGTGCTCTTTTGTGTTTCGCGGCGAATTTTTCGTCACCCATAAGGTTTTCGTCGTAAATGAGATTCGGGTATGATCCGAGAAAAGGGAAATTGCTTTCTGTTCTTTTGCTTTCGTTTCCCGTTTCGGACAGCCCTTTTATAACGCCGAGTATAACGTCGTTCGATTCGGCGGCGACGCGTGAAAACGAGCCGTAATCAAAGACAAGATCGTACGAATACAGATTTTTGACAAGCGGATTTCCGTTTCTGTCGAAGATTTCGCCGCGCTGCGCCTGTATTGTGACTGTTCTCGTGTATGTTTTCTGCACCGAGGAGGTGTATTCGCTTCGGTTTGTTATCTGTATTCCCGCGAGTCTTGTTATGTAGTAAACGGAGGCGACGATAAAAAGAAGTCCCATGATGACAACGCGTGCCGAAAAGCCCTTTTCGGTGTTTTTCTTTCTTTTGAAACCCAATGTACATTACCTCCTTTCGGGTGTGCTACCCCTCCATTTCTCTGTTGTCGAACAGGCGGGACCAGATGAGCTTTGTGAGCAGATAAACGGCGATTCCGACGAGAAGCGACGCTAAAAACTGCGGAAAGACAAGTTCACCTATGAGCTTTCCGAACCCTGCGGACGGATTTTTAATGACCGCGCGCGACGCAAATATGCCGATAATGCCGTCGATTATAAGGAATATTGACGTAAGTATCGCAAACGAGGCGAAGCTCCTGTTCATTACGGAGAAGGTCAGAAGAGCCGCCGCCGTGCCGAACAGCATATATGTGAGCGGCGAGAGTGAAAGCCCGAAGGAACCGAGCGCGTCGATGAGAAAACCGCCCGTAAGCCCCGTTATGACGGCGGAACGTTCCCTATCATATATTGCGGCGGTCACGACGGCGGGCAGAACGAGGTTCGGCGTCATGCCGAATACTTTGAATACGGAGAAAAACGACGTCTGAAATATCGTGAGGACGAAAAGCCACATACCCCAGACGATGCACTTTTTCGTCAGTTTTTGCCACGAGATCGTCGGAAGCTGATTGTTCATTGCCTTTCCTCCTTATTCGGAATACGCGTTAAAGCTCTTTACTATCATAACCGACGACAGATCGCTTGTCAGAAGCGCGGCAGGCTCAATGACGGCTTCAAGGTTCCGCCCGTATTCGTCGGGAGAAATTTCCGTCACCGTTCCTATGACAAGCCCGCGCGGGTAAATACTGCCTATGCCGCTTGAAAGAATTTTGTCGCCGACGTGTATATCGGTGTCCGACGGCAGATAAGACATCTTGCAGATGCCCTTGTTTTTAAGCTCGTATGAACCCGAAACGAGACCGAGTTCGCCCGATCTTTCGACGTAAGCGCCGACGGAAGAAGCCGATTCGATAAGAGTTATGACCTTGCAGTAGCTTGCACCGACCTCGCTCACATATCCGACTATTCCGTCGCTTGTGACGACGGTCATATCGGGGGATATGCCGTGCATTGTACCGCGGTTCAGCGTAAGGACGGTCAGATAGTTGCCCGCTTCTCTGCCTATTATGCTCGCCTTTTCGAGTTCGAAGTCGAGATGTTCGCGTTTTAGACCGAGATAGCCGTAGAGCCATTCGTTTTCCTCTTTCGCAAGCTCCGCCTCGTATAATTTGCCTTCAAGCTCGGAAATTTTGTTTTTGAGGATCCTGTTTTCGGCAGAAAGCTCGTCAAATTCCCTGAAATATCCGACAAAACCGCTTATACCCGACGAGACCTTCGTTATGACGAATCTGACGGGTGTCGCGAGAGTGCCGATCGCGTTACGAACGACCGCGCCTTGCCCCATGAACGAGAGAACGGTCGGCACGGTGACAAGGACTATCGCGCAAAGGAGAGCGATGATGAAAAATTTCGATCTCAGAAATTTCATATCCCTTATCTCCCGTTTTTATCTGTTTAAAATAACGTGTCTTAATATTCTCGGATCTTCTATGCCTTTTCCGATGCCGAGTGCAACGCAGTCGAGCGGCTTTTCGGCAACTCTTACGGGCAGTCCCGTGCTTTCGGTTATGAGTTCGGGCAATCCGCGCAGAAGCGCGCCGCCGCCCGCGAGCATTATTCCTCCGTCGTAGATGTCGGCGGAGAGTTCGGGCGGAGTTCTGTCGAGCGTTGATTTTATCGCTTCGACTATGTGTCTTATCTGTTCAATCGTAGCCTCCCTTATGTCACCCGATCTTACCGTAAATGTCGCGGGCAGGCGTGTGCGGCTGTCAAGTCCTTTTACGGTCATTTCTTCGGTGTCGGCGGACGGGTGAACAGAGCCTATGCGCTTTTTCAGTTCCTCGCCCGTGAGCGTTCCTATCGCAACGCCGAATCTTCTCTTTATGTACTGTACTATTGCCTCGTCAAGTTCGTCACCCGCAACGCGGAGAGAGGTGGAGACGACAATGCCGTCAAGGCTTATCACGGCGACCTCCGTCGTTCCGCCGCCGATGTCGACTATCATGCTCCCTTTCGGTCTTGCGACGTGAAGTCCCGCGCCTATTGCCGCCGCCATCGGTTCCTCGACAAGGTCGACCGAGCGGGACATAGCGTCAAAAGCTGCGTCCTCAAACGCCTTTTTTTCGACCTCCGTCACGCCGTAAGGAATGCAGATAATGACGTTCGGACGGTTAAAAAATCCGCCCATATTTATCTTGCGGAAAAATTGGTGCAGCATTTCCGCCGTCACGTCGAAGTCCGCGATAACGCCGCCTTTGAGCGGTTTTGAAGCAACGATTGTGCCGGGAGTTTTTCCGAGCATTTTTTTTGCCTCCGAGCCGACGGAAACGACCTTGCCCGTAACGCTGTTTTTTGCTACAACGGACGGCTCGCGCAGGATTATTCCTTTGCCTTTCATATAGAAAAGAGTGTTTGCCGTGCCGAGGTCAATACCGATCTGTTTGTTCATTCCCATTTATGCAAAATTTCCTTTCAGGATATGGAATTTATTTTATGTAGTCAAGAATAGATATTCCGAAACTGTTTTCGAGCATTCTGCGAAGAAGCGCGACGGGAAGCCCGATGACGCAGGTCTGCGTACCGCAGATGCTTTCGACAAAGAGAGACGCGTACCCCTGTATCGCGTAAGCGCCCGCCTTGTCGCGCGGTTCGCCCGTTTCGACGTAGCGTTTTACGTCCCACTCCGAAAGGGACGCGAATTTTACTTTCGCCTCCTCGGAAGCGGATACCGTTTTTCCGCCGCAGATAAGCGTTATCCCGCTGAGGACGGAGTGGTTCGTACCCGAAAGCATACGGAGCATTCTTTCCGCGTCCGCGTCATCTTTCGGCTTGCCGAGAATTTCTCCGCTCGCGCAGACTACCGTGTCGGCGGAAATTATTATCGTGTTTTTAAGGTCTTTACCCTCTTTTTCGAGCGCGTCGCGGACAGCCTCGCCCTTTATGCGCGAGAGATATTCGACAACCTCCGACGGCGAAAGACTTTCATCGTAGCTTTCGTTCGCGCCGCTTGTCACGACATCGAATTTTATGCCGAGATTTTGGAGTATTTCTTTTCGCCTCGGCGATTTTGATGCAAGAATGAAGTCCATTTTTCTGCCCTCCGACGTCATTTTCCCGTCGAGCCGAATCCGCCCGCGCCTCTTTCGGTCTCGTCAAGTTCGTCCGAAACTATGAAGTTTGCCGCGTATACGGGGAGGAACATGAGCTGCGCTATTCTGTCGCCGTTCGAGACGGTGTAGTCCTCTCCGCTCGTGTTGAGAAGTCCTACGCTTATTTCGCCGCGGTAATCGCTGTCGATGACGCCGATACCGTTCGAGAGGGTAATTCCTTTTTTTACGCCGAGACCGCTTCTCGCGGCGATGACGGCGACGACGTTCTTCGTTTCGGGTGCTATGGCGATTCCCGTCGGGATAAGCACTCTGCCGCCCGCCTTTATCGTGAGAACTTCACCCTCGCCGAGCGCGGCGCAGAGGTCTACCGCGGCTGATCCGTCCGTAGCGTACTGCGGCAGTGCCGTCCCTCTCGTCAGTTTGATTTTTACGTTTATTTTCATATCGCTTTTCATTTCGGTGTTCCTTTCAGTTCATTCTTCGGACGGGAAAATCGGCGTGTCGCCCGCTTTCGTGGGCCGAGATCACTCTGTCAACCTCCTCCGCGCTTTCGACGGTGAATATGAAGTGACGGTTTTTAATTCCGTATTTTTCAAGCTCCGCCTGCCTGTCCGCCATATATGTCGGCAGGGAATTGTAAATTATATTTCTGTGGTCATACGTTCTCCGAACGGGGAAACGCACGCCTTTTCTGTCGGTAAGGTAAACAAAGCCGTTTTTTTCGCATTCGCGGCAGCTCCCGACCTCGCGGATAACGCATTTTTCGAGGAGCATGAGCGGAATTCTCCCGTAAACTATGGCAGAGGAGTCTCCGCCGATGTCTCGCATCTGCGCGGGAGTAAGTTCGGGCGAAAGAATGTTCGCTTCAAGCCCCGTTTTTTCAAGTTCCGCCTCGGTCAGACGGTTGAAAATATTCAGTCTGTGGTCGCCGACGGGGATAAGCCCCGCGTCCGTCGCAATTGAAATGTGACCGAGATTGCCGACAAGAGCGTATTTTGCGCCGATTTTTGCCGCGCGCGCGATAAACTCTTTTACGCCGCTTTTTTCGTGGTCGAAAACGACGGGCGGAATTATGACGCCGTTAGCACTTTCCGCGAAGTTTTCGGCGGGAAGAAAGCGGATATCGAAATATTTTTCCGCCTTTTCTGTTATCTGCTTTGCCGACGTAAAGCGCGCAGTTCTAATTTGACGCTGCGTACCGCTTTTTGAAGGAATATTTATTTCGAAGTCGGCGATTTCTCTTTTGCACGAGCCGAGAAAAGCGTCTGCCGCTTTTCTACGGAGTTCGTTCAGCTTTGAAACGGGGAGCATAACGTCCCCTTCGAGCGAAATGTCGGCTTTTACCGCTTCAAACGGCGTTCCGCCGAGCTTTGATACACTTTTAAGAACATTCTCACGCGTGAGCGGAGCGTTTATCGCCTTTTCGGGAGCGTCACCCGTGACGGTGACGGTTTTGCCGCCGTCCGTTATCGTCATTTCGGACGGTTTTCCGCACGAAAGACGGACTGCGATTTCTATCGGTATTTTTCTTGTTATTTTTGGGAACGGTGCGAGCTCGCGGGTATTTTTCTTGTCGCTTTCCGAGCGGACACCGAGCATTTTGCCGTTTATTCTTTCGGTGAAATATCCGTCCGTAAACCCTCCGCGCGAAAATATCTCCGAGAGGTATTTCATCTCATCGCGCGTAGCGCTTCGCCTTTCGTCAAGCAGTTTTCTGTAAACAGCCGTGGCGGCACGGACGTATTCGGGCGATTTCATTCGCCCTTCTATTTTGAGCGACGCGACATGTGCGTCTATAAGTTCGGGAATGTGTTCCGCAAGGCACAGATCGCGCAGGCTGAGCGGGTATCCGCCGCAGTATGGCAGTCGGCAGGGCTGCGCACATTCGCCGCGGTTTCCGCTTCTGCCGCCGACGACGGAACTGAAAAGACACTGACCCGAATGTGAAACGCAGAGCGCGCCGTGTACAAAGACCTCGGCTTCGATCGGTGATTTTTCCGTAAACGTTCTGATGTCGCGCAGAGGCGTTTCCCTTGCGATAACCATGCGGGAAAAGCCGAGCGAGGAGAGCCTTTCCGCTTCCTCCGTGTTATGCCCCGACAGCTGTGTGCTGGCGTGAAGCTCGATTCCGGGGATATATCTTTTGAGAGCAGCCGCGAGACCGAGGTCGGCAATTATGATCCCGCTTGCGCCGAGCCTCCATGCCTTTTCCGCCGTGCGGATAAAAATCTCCGCCTCGCGGTCAAGGACGAGAGTATTGAGAGTTACATACGCTTTCACGCCGTATGCGGCGCATTTTTTGAAGGTGTCTTCGATAAGACCGTCGTCGAAATTCTTTGCGTTCATTCGCGCGTTAAAAGCGGATAGACCGAAATAAACGGCGTCGGCACGCGCGTCGATAGCGGCGTCGAGCGCCTCGGGCGAACCTGCGGGAGCGAGCAGTTCGGGCAGACGCGCATTTATACCTTTATTTGTCAGCATTTATACCGTTCTTTTCGAGCAGCTTGCGAAGCCTTTCGTTTTCCGCCGTAAGACGGTTTATCTGCGCCGTTCTCATTGCGTTTTCCGCGTCAAAGGTGCGGATCTTCTTCTGCATTTTGAGCTTGTCCGAGCAGTAATCGAGGGCACAGAGAAGCGCGGCTTCATTTCTTGAACAGCGACGGCAGGTCGTGTTTATCTCCCTGATCTTGCGGTCGATAACGCCGACTATCTCATCGACAAACTCCGCCGATTCCTCGGTGACGACGTTCATCTCCGTTCCCGCTATCGTGATTGTATATTTCTGCTTCATTGCGTGCCTCCTCCGATCGGACTTGAATTTTCAAAAAAAGATGCTATAATATAAATATAGCCGAAGCAATTCTACATCATTATAATACATTTTTCGATAATAATAAAGAGGTTTTTGTAAAAAATAATAAAAAAACCGAAATATTTTTTAGAAAAACAGTAAAAATACGGAGGAAAAGTGAAAAACAGCAAGTATCTTATCGAAAAGGGCAGAGAAGCGGCCGTGGCACTTAAAGAGCTTTATCCGTCGTCCGTCTGCGCGCTTGAATACGAGGGTGAAGCGTGGAAACTGCTCGTTATGGGGCGGCTCTCGGCACAGTGTACCGACGCGCGTGTGAATATCGTCTGCCGCGAACTTTTCGCCGCCTATCCGACGGCGGAAGCACTTGCCGACGCTCCTGTCGAAGAAATCGAAAGAATAGTTCACCCGTGCGGACTTTTCCGCACAAAGGCGAGGAACATAAAGGACGCCTGTCGCATGCTAAGCGACGTTTACGGCGGCGTTATGCCGAGCAGTATGGAGGAACTTCTGAAACTGCCCGGCGTCGGACGCAAGATAGCAAATCTTATCCTCGGCGACGTTTATCATAAGCCCGCCGTTGTCGCCGACACGCACTGCATAAGGATCTGCGGCAGGCTCGGCTTTTACCCCGAAACGCTAAAAGACCCGCAGAAGGTCGAATTTATTATGCGCGACATCATAGAACCTGCGGAGCAGAGCGATTTCTGCCACAGAATCGTTATGTTCGGGCGCGATACCTGTACCGCGCGCTCGCCGAAATGCGACATGTGCAGACTTCGCGGAATCTGCGCAAAGCAGGAAAATATGAACAAAATATAAATTTAATCAAAAACCGAAAAAAAGAGTGCAAAAACGCTCGAAATATAGTATAATATATTTGGCATAAAAATTTGAAAGGAGTTTCACATTTATGGGACTTATCAAAGCTATCACGGGTGCTGTCGGCGGAACGCTTGCCGATCAGTGGAAGGAATTTTTCTATTGCG
>CAKRPQ010000014.1 GCA_934385225.1 uncultured Eubacteriales bacterium | reverse complement strand
CTTCGCGGAAGCGCAACCTCGGTATAAGGGATACCGTATCCCATAGTGTCGCACGCTCTTATTTTAACGGGGATACCCGCGTCGCGGCTCATCTTTTGAAGTTCGTTTACAAACGGAACGACGAAACCGTAAAAATCTGCCCTCGTAATATCTTCAAGGTGGCATCTCGGCATAACGCCCGCCTCAAACGCCGCCGAAACGGCTTCGAGGTACATCTTCATCGCCTCGCTGCGCTTCATTTTGAGTTTTTTGAAAATATGGTAGTCTGACGAGCTGACAAGGATTCCCGTTTCCTTTATTCCGAGGTCGCGGACGAGCTTGAAATCCTCTTTCTTCGCGCGTATCCACGTTGTAATTTCGGGAAATTTAAGACCGAGGTCAAGGCATTTTTCAAGTGCCTCTCTGTCTCTCTTACTGTAAACAAAGAACTCCGTCTGACGGATTATTCCCTTAGGTCCTCCGAGTTTTGACATCAGTTTATAAAGATGCGCTATCTGCTCGGGCATATAAGGTTCTACCGACTGCTGACCGTCTCTGAACGTAGTATCCGTTATCCAGACCTCCTGCGGCATTCCCATAGGCACACGTCTGTGGTTGAACGGGATCTTCGGCACGTCCTCATAATTATAAATTTCCCTATATAGGTTCGGTTCGTCAACGTCCTGCAAGCTGTATTTGTAGGATTTCTGTTCGAGTAGGTTTGTTTTTTCGGAAATTTCGAGCATGATATTCACCTTTCATAAAATAGTTACATTGTTATTATATCACCTCGGTGAAAAAATGCAATAATATTTTCGCAAAATTCATTTTTATTTAACATTTCGCCTGTCCAGAACATAAAAATGCAAGTTTTTGAGAATAAAATTCTCTCAACTTGCATTTTCGCGTTTTACGAATGCATAATTCCAAAAATTTTCAGTTCTTTGTCCTCACCCTCATTCGGCAATATGCTTATTCCGATATTTTCGGGTTTCTCGGAGTCGAATATGCGGACGTATTTTGCGTATGAACCCCAGCCGTTTTCAAACGAAGCGTCGATATCGTATTCGCGCCCGCCGACTTTGACCGTTACTCTGCCCGCATTCTCTTTCGGCGTGCGCATATAGAGCAGAAACGCGCGTCGGCAGTTTTCGAGAGTAATTTCTATCGGTTCGCCGCACTTTGCGGCAAGAGTTCCGCCAAACGAACAGGTCTTCTCGGACGAATATGTGAAATTGCCGTTTTCGGGAAGTGCCTCCGCATACATAATCGTCGCATCTTTATAAATATCGCTCGAAAACCTGCTCGGAATTTTATATTCTTTATCCGTGACGTCGCTGCAAGCGGAGTCGAGGAAATGTCCGACCATAGCCGCAATTACAGCCATTCCCTCGTCAAGCGGGTGAAGAGCGTCGCGGGCAATCTCACGCCACACGATTTTTCCGCTTTCAAGTTCCCTGTCGATAAGTCTGCGCAGGCTGACAAAGGGCAGATCATAGTGCTTCGCTATCGGCGCGTGTACGTCCTCGCGGTTATATATCGTATCGCCGTTCACGGTTGCGATAAGCAACAGCGCGGGAGCGCTTTCCGATGACAATATATTATATAGAAGATTATCGTAGGATTCGCGAACGACCTCTTCCTTATCGTCGCAATCGTTCACCGAAAATTCGACGGTAACAAAATCGGGTTTATAGGCAAGCACATCTCGCGCAAGTCTGTGTACGCCGATCAGAGATCCCGTCGCGCCTATTCCCGCGTTTATAAAGTTTATTTTAGCGTGCGGAAACCTATTTTCAAGGTATTTTGCGACAAGAGAAGCGTAACAGGTCTCGCTGCTGCTCGCGGCTGCACCCTGCGTTATCGAGCCGCCGAGCGATACATACGTTATCTCCCCGCCTTTTTTCGCTTTGCTTATGAGTTTTTCGATTCTATAAAGATTTCCGCGGTTTACGACCGAGCGGTCAAACATTTCGTCCGTGATAACGGTATTCATAGCAAAAACCTCCTTTTATTTTGAGTTATACTACCACTTTTCGGAAGAAAAGTCAATAGAACACGGCAAAATACATTGATTTTTTTAACATATTCCGTTATACGGTACATAGCCGAACGGCAATATATGAATTTATTGTAAATGTTTTTTACGAATCATTGACGCGGGAAATACAATGTGATATCATTATGATATCAATAGCTTTGTAAAATCTTAAAAATCTATTGACAAAACAGGTAAAAAGGTGTATATTATATAAGCGAACAATGATTGATAAAAGCAATACGAAAAAAAAGGACATCTGTATGGAAAATATAATCGAAATTGAACATCTGTGCAAATCGTTCGGAGACGTCAAAGCCGTAAACGACCTATCGTTCTGCGTCAAAAAAGGCGAGCTTTTCGCGTTTCTCGGCGTAAACGGTGCCGGAAAATCGACCACGATCTCGGTGATATGCGGTCAGGCACGCAAGGACAGCGGAAAAGTGATAGTCTGCGGCAACAATATCGACGACGGCATAGACCCGATATCTGGCAAAATCGGCGTCGTGTTTCAGAACTCCGTTCTTGACAAATCGCTCTCGGTAAAGGAAAACCTCATAAGCCGTGCCGCACTCTACGGAATCACTGGCAAAAAATTCGATGCAAGGCTCTCGGAACTCAAAGAGCTTCTCGGCTTCGGCGATCTGCTCGGAAGAACTGTCGGAAAGTTGTCGGGAGGTCAGAGACGACGCATCGACATTGCGCGCGCGCTTATTCACCGTCCCGAAATACTCATTCTCGACGAGCCGACGACAGGACTTGACCCGCAGACGCGCAAACTGCTCTGGAACGTCGTTTCGGATCTACGCAAAAAGGAGGGTATGACGGTATTCCTCACAACGCACTACATGGAGGAAGCCGCGGACTCCGATTACATAATAATCCTTGACAGCGGAAAAATCTCAGCCAAGGGTACTCCGCTCGAACTCAAAAACAAGTACACGGGCGACTATATTACTCTTTACGGCGTATCGGAGGAACAGGTGAAGAAATTCGGGCTTCCCTATGAAAAGATCCGTGACGCATACAGAGTCTCCGTTCCCGACACGGCAAAGGCAACCGAACTCATAACGGCAAATCCCGAAATTTTCCGTGACTACGAGGTCACAAAGGGAAAGATGGACGACGTATTTCTTGCCGTGACAGGCAAAAAACTCGGCGGAGGTACTGAAAAATGACTAAACTCTACTATCTTATAAGAAGAAACTGCAAGGTATTCTTTTCCGACAAGGGAATGTTCTTCACTTCCCTTATAACGCCCGTCATTCTTCTCGTTCTGTACGCCACGTTCCTCGCAAAGGTCTATAAGGACAGTTTTCTATCCGCTCTTCCCGCAGGGTTTGTGATAGACGAGGCTCTTATCGACGCTACGGTCGGCGGTCAGCTCATCTCTTCGCTTCTCGCTGTCAGCTGTGTGACCGTTTCGTTCTGCTCAAACCTCCTTATGGTTCAGGACAGAGTCAGCGGAGCGCGAAACGACCTTACTGTCTCTCCCGTAAAAGGGGCTACGCTTGCCGTCGGATATTTCGCCTCGTCGGCAGCTGTAACACTCATAGTTAATCTTTCCGCGCTTGCCGTCTGCTTCGTGTTCCTTGCAAAAATGGGCTGGTATATGTCATTTGCCGACGTTCTTGCGGTCATTCTCGATGTAATTCTGCTCACTCTTTTCGGAACGGCGCTGTCGTCCTGCATAAACTTTCCGCTTAAAACAAACGGTCAGGCTTCGGCTGTCGGAACAATAGTCAGTTCGGGATACGGATTTATCTGCGGTGCTTATATGCCCATATCGAGCTTCCCTGCGGGGCTTCAAAAAGTTATCTCGTTTCTTCCCGGAACTTACGGAACAAGCCTTATACGTTCGCATTCGCTCGCGGGCGTATTTGCCGAAATGGAAAAGGTCGGTTTCCCGAGCGAAGCGGTTGCGGGAATCAAGTCCGCCATCGACTGCAAGATAGAATTTTTCGGTCACGATGTAAAAACTGCGGAAATGTATGCCGTTCTCTGCGGTTCGATACTCCTTTTCACGATGCTTTACATACTTCTTAACGTAATATCGCGAAAGAGAAATAAATGAAGAAAAACGAAGCAAGCATAACCTCTCTTATTTCGGTATACGCCCGCGTTTATCACGCGCAAAACGAACTCTCGCCGATTTTTTCGGATTCCACCGCAAGAAAGCTCTTCACCGATGAAGAATACAGAAATATAGGTGACTATATTGCGGGCGAAATTGATTTTTTTGCTCCCAAATTGAAGGAAAGAGGCGCTTCCCGTGACGAGATAATTTCGCACATCGTAAAAAATGACCTCGCGCCCACTCCCGTTTGCCGTGACGCATACTGCGAAGAAGCCCTCAAAACGGCTGTCAGAACGGGAACGGAGCAATATGTCATTCTCGGTGCGGGACTCGACACCTTCGCGCTCCGAAGCCCCGAATTTCTCGCGCGGCATAAGGTTTATGAAGTTGATCACCCGCTTACGCAGGCGGACAAACGCAAACGACTTTCACGCGCGGGATTTGAGAAAAGCGAAAACCATATTTTCGTTCCCGCGGATCTTGAAAAAGGCGAGCTTGCGTCGGCTCTTGAAACGGCGGGATTTGACAGGCAGAAAAAGACCTTCTTTTCTCTTCTCGGCGTGAGTTACTACATAGGGAAAAGCGAAACTGCGGATTTTCTCCGCACCTTATCGTCGCTGTCGTCCGACGGCAGCACCCTGCTTTTCGATTACGCGTCGGCGGGTATATTCCTCTCGGACGTTCCGCGCGTTACGCGCATGCTCGGAATGGCAAAAGCAGGCGGTGAAGAAATGCGCTCCTCTTACGATTATTTCAGTATGGAGCAGCTTCTTTCGGACGCGGGATTTCTCGTCTACGAGTTTCTGACGCCGCGTGACATCGAAAAAAGATTCATTCAAGGCAAAGTAAAAGATATGCACGCGTTTGAAAACATAAACTACATTCAGGCAGTAAAAAAAGCATACTAACAAGGAGAAAACAGAATGCTTAACATAAGTCATCTTACAAAAAAATACGGTGATAAAAAGGCTGTTGACGACCTTTCTCTTCACATAGCACCCGGCGTAATCTACGGTTTTATCGGTCACAACGGCGCGGGAAAAACGACGACATTGAAATCCGTCGTCGGTATACTCTCTTTTGACGAGGGCGAAATCACAATAGGCGGAATTTCCATAAAGAAAGATCCTCTCGCCTGCAAAAAAATGTTCGCTTATATTCCCGACAATCCCGATCTTTACGATTACATGACGGGAATAAAGTACCTTAACTTCATCGCGGACATTTTCTCGGTCGGTGACGCCGAGAGAAAAGAACGCATAGAAAAATATGCTGAGCTTTTTGAAATAAAGGCAAGCCTCGGTCAGGCTATTGCGTCGTACTCGCACGGTATGAAGCAAAAACTCGCGATAATTGCCGCATGGATCCACGCGCCGAAACTCGTTATAATGGACGAACCTTTCGTAGGTCTTGACCCGAAAGCGGCGCACATTCTTAAAGGAATGATGCGCGAGCTTTGTGACGAAGGCGGCGCGATCTTCTTCTCGACGCACGTTCTCGAAGTCGCGGAAAAACTCTGCGACAAGGTTGCGATAATCAAAAACGGAAAGCTTATCCGCTCCGGAAGCATGGAAGAAGTTAAGGGCGACGACAGCCTCGAAGAAGTCTTCCTTGAATTGGAGGACAAATGATGCTCCGTACACTTCTTAAAAAACAGATCGGCGAGATCTTCCGCAGTTACTTCTACGACGCAAAAAAGAACAAGGCGCGTTCGTTCGCACAGACGATAGCGTTCACCGCCCTCTTTGTTCTCCTTATGGTCGGACTTCTCGGCAGTGTATTTGCTTACCTCGCCTACTCCATGTGCGCGCCTCTCGCAGACGTGGGTATGAGCTGGTTCTATTTCACAATTCTGTCTCTTATCGCGATTGCACTCGGCGTTTTCGGAAGCGTTTTCAACACCTATTCGGGGCTTTACCTTGCAAAGGACAATGACCTGCTCCTTTCGATGCCGATACCGACGGGTGTTATCATCGCGTCAAGACTCCTTGCCGTTTATCTTATGGGTCTGATGTACTCCGCTATTGTAATCGTTCCCGCAGTCATCGTCTATTTTATCGTTGTACCTCTGACATTTTCAGCCGTCGTCGGTTCGATTCTGCTCATTATCGACATCTCGATTTTTGTTCTTATTCTCTCGTGCCTGCTCGGTCTTGTCGTCGCGAAAATCTCCGTAAAACTCAAAAACAAGAGCTTCATAACGGTGTTTATTTCGCTCATCGCAATTGCGGCGTACTACTTCGTATATTACAAAGCACAGGCATGGATCTCAGAGCTTGTTTCGGGTGCCGCCGTTTACGGCGAAAAGCTGCGCGGAAAAGCCTATCCGCTTTACCTGCTCGGCAGAACGGGCGTCGGTGACGTTACTGCAATGATTATTATAACCGCGTCGGTTGCCGTCCTTTTCGGGCTTACATGGCTCGTTCTGTCAAAGAGCTTTACGGGAATTGCGACATCGGTATCGACATCGTCCGTCTCAAAGTCGCGCATAAAGGAAAAAGCAGCACATAGAAAGAGCCCCGGCGCAGCGCTTCTCGGTCGTGAATTTGCGCGTTTTACGGCAAGCCCGAACTATATGCTCAACTGCGGTCTCGGGATACTTTTCATTCCGATTATCGGTGTTCTCCTCCTTGTAAAAGGCTCTGCTCTTGTCGAAACGATAAACGACGCGCTCGGCGTCGGGTACAACTTCCCTGCTGTTCTCGCCTGTGCCGCAGCCTGTGCCGCCGCCTCGATGAACGATATGACGGCACCGTCCGTCTCGCTTGAAGGAAAAACGCTTCCGATAACACAGTCGCTTCCGATAAACCCGTGGCATATTCTCCGCGCGAAGCTCCTTATGCAGACTATTCTGACGGATATACCCCTGATTTTCTGCTCCGTCTGCATTCTCGCGGCGGTTCCGTGCGATATTCCGACCGCTGTTCTCACATTGCTTGTTCCTCTTTTATTCAGCGCGTTATCTGCGTGTCTCGGACTTGCGCTCGGTCTCAAACGACCGAACCTCACCTGGACTTCCGAAATAATGGCAGTAAAACAGGGGCTTGCCGTAATGATAACACTTTTCGGCGGTATGATTTACTCGCTTGCCGTCGGCGTCATATACTTTATCGTAGGTTTTAACATAGGTGCAACTATATACCTTTCTGCCGTAGCTGCCATAACAGCGGCGGCAACGATTTCTCTCTTTATCTGGATAAAGAAAAAAGGCTCGAAAATTTATTCCGAACTATAAAAAGCAAAGAAGTGTGCTTCTCCCAAAACGGGAAAAACACACTTTCTTTTTTTATTTATTTTTAAGACGCTTGTCGGATTTTGTCGCCCACTTTGTTCCGATCGTCTGGAACACCTGAACCATAATGATAAGCAGGATAACGGCAATAAGCATGACAAGATATTTATAGCGATAGTAACCGTAGTTTATCGCGATCTTTCCGAGACCGCCGCCTCCGATTATTCCGCTCATTGCGGAGTAGCCGAGGATAGTCGTTATCGCTATCGTGAAGTTTGATATAAGCGACGGAAGCGATTCGGGTATCATTACCTTTGTTATTATCTGAAAAGGCGTTGCACCCATACTCTGCGCCGCTTCGATTATGTTTGGATTAAGTTCGCGCAGGCTTCCCTCGACAAGTCTTGCGATAAACGGGAACGACGCTATTGTAAGCGGCACCGCGGACGCAAGCGTACCGACAGACGTGCCGACGATAAGGCGCGTAAACGGAATTACCATTATCATAAGAATAAGGAAAGGTATCGAGCGGAGAAGGTTGATTATCACGTTAAGCACGCTCATAAGCCACTTCGGAAGCGGCAGGACGCCGTTCTTCTCGCCGACGACAAGCAAAACGCCGAGCGGAAGTCCGATAACGATTGCAAAGGCGGTTGCGAGCACCGTTACGTAGAAGGTTTCCCAGATTGCAAACGGAATTTCGTTTTTAAGTATATCAAGCGCTTCTTCAAGTGCTTTCGGTGAAAGGATCTTATCAAACATCTGCGCCGACCTCCTCAATTATTACGTCGTGCATCTCGCTAAGGTACTTGACAGCCGTTTTTACGGTCTCCGAGTCGCCCGAAATTCCGAGAAGCATATTTCCGTAGACTTTTTCGCCGATAGTTCTCGTCGAAGCCGACAATATCGACGCGGCAATACCCTTGTCTATTGCCATTCTCGCGATAAGAGGCGTTCTTGTCGCCATTGCGCCGTTGAAAACGACTCTTATGCGCTTTTCGCCCGCCGACGGGGCAATGATCTCGTCCGCACCGTCGGGGAAAACAAGCCTTTTTGCCGCTTTCGACTTCGGACTTGAAAACACTGCGCTGACAGCGCCCTCTTCGACAACGACGCCGCCGTCAAGTATTGCCACCTTATCACAGATCTCCTCAACCACGCTCATCTGGTGCGTTATGATAATGACCGTTATTCCGAGCTTTTTGTTAATATCGCGTATAAGTTCGAGAATTGCGTGCGTTGTGTTCGGGTCAAGCGCCGATGTTGCCTCGTCGCAAAGGAGAACCTTCGGATTCGTCGCAAGCGCCCTCGCTATCGCTATTCTCTGCTGCTGACCGCCCGAAAGCTGCGCGGGGTAAGCGTTTGCCTTATCGGCAAGACCGACGGTATCAAGCAGTTCGAGTGCTTTTTTCTTTGCCTCCGACTTCGGAATGCCCGCAAGTTCAAGCGGAAAACATATATTTTTAAGGCAGTTTCTCTGCATAAGCAGATTAAAGCCCTGAAATATCATCGTTATCTCGCGGCGAGTCGCGCGAAGCTCTTTTTTGCCGAGCTTTCCAATGTCCACGCCGTCTATTATAACCGAGCCTTCCGTCGGGCGTTCAAGCATATTGATGCAGCGGACGAGCGTACTCTTTCCCGCTCCGCTCATTCCGATTATGCCGTAAATCTCGCCGTCGCCGATCGTAATATTTACGTTTTTAAGCGCATCTACGTTATCTGTGCCGACGCCGAATGTCTTTGAAAGATTTCTGATTTCTATCATTTACTCTTTATTCCTTACATAATATACGTCAGCCCGCACAGGCAGGCTGACGTATTCTCTCATATATTATTTAAGTACGTCGAGAGTTGTCTGCTTGCCGCCGTAAAGTCCGAGCGGTTCAACGTGGATCTCGGCAACGCTTACAATATGCGTGCCGTTGCTTTCGTTGAAGTCGTCAAGGTACGGTGTGTGCTGGAAATAGTTCGCGTCTATTTCACCGCTCTCAACAACGTTGTTGGGCTGTACATAGTCGGTAAATTCCTTTATGTCGAGTGTGATATTCTTCTCAGCAAGGATCTCTTTTGCGACTTTAAGAATCTCGGCGTGAGGTGTGGGCGATGCGGCAACGGTTATTGTCGTACCGTCAAGAGCGGCATAGTCAACGGCGGAATCGAAGCCGTCGCCTGCATTATCGACAACGCTTACAACAGCACCGTTATATTCGCTTGTTATGAAATCGGCAACCTTTTTGCTTTCGAGAGCCGCAACGAGAGCCTTTATTTTATCGGTGTTTTCGTTACCCTCTTTTACTGCCACGATATTGCTGTACGCGGAAGAAGAACCTTCGATTGCAAGGGAGTCGCTTACGGGGTTAAGACCTGCGTCTATTGCGTAGTTCGAGTTGATAACGGCGTAGTCAACGTCTTTAAGGGAGCCGGGAAGAAGCGCGGCTTCGATCTCTTCGAATTTGATGTTCTTCGGGTTTTCGACAACGTCTCTTATCGTAGCTGTGATGCCGGCACCGTCTTTGAGCTTGATATAGCCGAGGTTTTCGAGAAGAAGAAGTGCTCTTGCTTCATTTGTCGTATCGTTGGGAACTGCTATCGTTATAGTTTTTTGGGAATCCTTTTCGGAGCCGCAGGAAGCAAATACGAAAATTGCGGAAAGTGAAAGTACAAGTGCAAGAATGAGAGATAATGTTCTTTTCATGATTGTGTTCTCCTTAAAATATAAATTAAAATTATTTTTATTGTAAACGGTTCTATGCAAAAGTGAAGCGCAGCGTCACATTCGCTTATTGCCGATGTTTGTCATAACTATTATATAAGCCGTTATCATAGAAGAGAATCCTTTCAAAAATCAAAATAAGGAAGCCCGAAAGCTCCCTTAATCACTCTTAAAAACTCATGCCGCGAGGCATTCACGAGTCGGAGAAAGCATTCGAGATTTATTTGCGCGACAAATAAGCCACATGCAAATCATGCGGTACATGCACATTATCATTCTGTCATAGGAAATCGCTGTGATTTTCTTCATTGCAGTTGCTTCTCCTTTCGGATTTTCTTAACTATGGACGAATTATATCACCTTTTTTTCGTTTTGTCAATACCTTTTTTTATTTTTCTTCTCAGAATTGCAATTTTCAAGCAAAACTGTTGCAGAAATTCTTTCAGGCACTTGAAAAAGAGGAAAATATATTGTATAATATATATGACAAAAACTTATTTCGGAGGTGCTCATGAAAAACACTCTCAAAAAATTCGCTTTGGCGATGCTCTTCGTCCTCATTGTCACCGCACTTGCGGCGGTAGCCGTTTCGGCTGATTCGACCGAGCCGCCAAGCGCACTCGTTGACGATATTGTAAACGCAATGCTTGCTTTTGAAGAACGCATCTCTGTCGAAAAATATGCTATCACGCAGGAAACGGCACGGAACGCATTCATAAAAGCGAAGGATACTCGCCCCGAAATTTTCTGGGTCAATACAAGCTTTGGATTTACGTATGGGTCTGACGGTATCGTAAAAACCATGAGTTTCTTTTACACTATGGAAAAAAGCCGTGTTGCGCCTATGAGAGCAGCTATCGAGGCCGAATACGCAAACATCGTGCGGGGCATTCTCCCCGGCATGACCGATGCGGAAAAAGTTCTTGTCGTAAACGATTATATGTGCATGAACTACGAATACGACACAACTCTCAGTGCCGACGGAGCGTACGAGCTTTACGGAGTTATGATAAACAAGACGGGCGTTTGCGACTCTTATTCAAAGGCATTCCTTTATGTTATGAACCGCCTCGGCATCGAATGCAAGAGAATGGTGAGCGACGAAATAAATCACGCGTGGAACTGTGTGAAGATCAACGGCAAATGGTATCACGTCGATGTTACATGGAACGATCCCATAAACGATAACATAGGACGCGTATCACACGACTATCTGCTCGTAAGCGACTACAACATAAACGAAAACTACAGCGCAGGCGGAAGAAACCAGCAACACTACGGCTGGAAAGACATCGGCATAACCTGCGACTCGGACATATACGAAAACGCCGTATGGAGAAATTCGTCGCGCGGGATCGTTTTCGACAGCGAAAATATGTATATGTTCACAAAGAACAGACAGTTGCAGGCGGTGAACAGAAAGAGCGGAAGCGTTAAAACTCTGTATACAATATCGGAATATTACCCTGCACAAGGCGGCTCTTATTGGACGGGTTGCTTTGCAAACATCATTCTGCTAAACGGCAGGATATATTTCAATACACCGAAGAAAATTTATTCGATAAACAAAGACGGCACGGGACTTACGCTCTTTAAGGATCTTTCCTCCGAAAGCGGCTACATATACGGTATGCGCGGTGTCGGAAACACCGTTTATTACGGTCTCGGCACGGACCCGAACAGCAGAATTTCGGTTTCGGGCAGTTTCAGTATCGGATCGATCCCGACGGTATATATCGAAGACTCGGTCGGAACTGTCGGAAAGGAATTTTCGGTAAAAGTAAAAGTCAAGAACAACAACGGCATTTCGTCTCTTGAATGTTCGATAAATTTTGACAGCACGGTGCTCGATTATGTCGGCGTTTCGCTCGCGGGCGCGAATGTGACCGCTAAAAACGGCAATATTTTCTTCACCTCAAACGCAAACATAGGCTCCGACGGAAAACTGTTCACACTCAGATTCAGAGTAAAAGACGGCGCAGTCGCGGGTCAGACGCAGGTCGGTATAGTGGCTTCCGACACGAAGATCACTGCATCGGACGGAAATGTAGCCGAAATCGGCACGGCGAATGCCGACGTAGAAATAACGAAAACATATTTCGGCGACACATCGGGTGACGGTGTCATCAACTCGTCGGACGGGGTTGTGCTTGCACAAAGTCTTGCAAGCTGGGCAATTTCAATCGACAAGACAGCCGCCGACGTCAACCGCGACGGTGTAGTCAACGCAAAAGATTCCGTAATGCTTGCCCAGTACCTTGCAAAGTGGGATATAATCCTCGGTAAAAAGGCTGCATAAATGAAAAACGTCCGAGAGACTTAAAAATCTTTCGGACGTTTTTGTTTGCCGTCAAATCTGCCGTCAAACAGGGCGATATTGCGCAAATGTTAATTTGCGTTGCTTGATTTGGAGGCGCTACTGCCGTATAATGGCAGTATCAAAAAAGAAAGGCGGTACTTTCGTATGTTAAGCGAAAACATCAGATCGGCAAGAAAATCAAAAGGACTTTCACAGGAGGAGCTTGCCGTCAAACTAAACGTGGTAAGACAGACCGTTTCAAAATGGGAGCAAGGATTATCCGTCCCCGATTCGGATATGCTCATATCACTTTCGGAGGCACTCGAAGCGCCCGTAAGCGCATTGCTCGGAGAAAATATCGCAAGGCGCGAAGCGGACAGTGCAGACATAGAAGCTCTCTCGAAAAAACTCGAAATCATCAATCTGCAACTTGCAAGAAAAAAGCTCGCAAAAATAAGGGTGTTCAGAATCATTTGCGTCTCCGTTTTTGCGCTCACGCTCGCAGTCCTCGCATTGCTTGCTCTGATCAGCAGTCCGTATCTCGGTTGGGATTTCGGCGATCCCGAAACAGCAGTTCTCGGAACGTTTTTCCACGTCTTTGAGTGGGCGTTTGTCAGAGCAGCGCCGCTTATCCTTATCGCCTCTGCCGTCGGATTTATTTTGACATACAGAAGAAATTAAAAAATCCTCCGAATGATCTTTTCAATCATTCGGAGGATTTTTATTCAGAAATCGGAGAGAAACCAGATATCCTTTTTATCAAGCTCAACCGTTTTCCCGCGCAAGTATCCGAGAGTACCCGAGTCGTCCGCAAAATCGAAGCGGATTCTGTATGCGTAGAGCGCCTGATATTTGTACCCGTCCCTTTTTTCGCCTCTGTTCACGCCGTATTTTCCGTCGCCGAGAAGTGGGTGTCCTATATGCGCCATATGCGCGCGTATCTGATGCGTCCGGCCCGTTACAAGCTCGACTTCAAGAAGCGAATTTCCGTTTTTTTCGGCAAGAACACGATATTTCGTTATGATATTTTTTGCGTCCTTTACTTTTCTGTCGTAAACGGTCACTGTATTCGTCGCGCTGTCCTTTATAAGATAACCCGTGAGCGTGTCGGACTTTTTCGGCATTATTCCCTTCACCGCGCAAAGATAAAACTTGCTTATCTCGTTGTTTTTTATCTTTTCGTTCATCTCACGCAGAGCCGCCGCGTTCTTTGCCGCAACGACAATGCCGCCCGTATTTCTGTCTATTCGGTTGCAGAGTGCGGGAGCAAACGACTGCTCGCCGGTCGGGTCATATTCGCCTTTTTTATAAAGGTACGCCTGTATGTGCATAATAAGCGTGTTGTCCCTTGCGTCCTTATCCTCGTGAACGACGACACCCGGGCGCTTATTTACAAGTATGATATTTTCGTCCTCATACACGACATCTATTTTCGGTTCTATATGTGTAAGCGCGCTCTTATCGTTTTCGGGTGACCCGAAAAATTCGTCCTTTATATAAAGGTCGATAACATCGCCCTCGGAGAGCATATATTTCCCGTCCGTACGCTTTCCGCCGACTTTGATCTTCTTCGTTCTGATGAACTTATACATAAGCGACATCGGCAGTCCTTTTACGGACTTGGTAAGAAACTTATCAAGTCTCTGCCCCGCGTCGTTCTTTTTCACCGTTATCGATCGCATACGCACCTCCGAAAAATGATTTTGGGGAGCTTTTTACGGCTCCCCTCAAAATTAAGACAACTATTATTTCGTACCGAAAATTCTGTCGCCCGCGTCGCCGAGACCCGGAACGATATAAGCGTGTTCGTTGAGTCTCTCGTCAAGAGCGGCTATGTAAATATCAACATCGGGGTGATCTGCCTGAACTTTTGCAATGCCCTCGGGAGCGGCGACAAGGCACATAAGGCGGATATTGTGGCAGCCCTTTCTTTTAAGCATTGCAAGCGCGTCGGAGGAAGAACCGCCCGTTGCAAGCATCGGATCGACAAGAATAACTATTCTGTCCTCGATATCGCTCGGCAACTTGCAGTAGTATTCGACGGGCATATGGCTTTCGGGATCGCGGTAAAGACCGATATGACCGACCTTTGCGACGGGGACGAGACGTAGAAGACCGTCAACCATACCGAGACCCGCACGGAGAATCGGCACAATAGCGAGCTTCTTACCCGATATCATTTTCGCATTCATCTTTGTGATAGGCGTTTCAATCGTGACATTTTCAAGCGGAAGGTCTCTCGTGACCTCATAGCCCATAAGCATTGCGATCTCGTCAAGAAGTTCACGGAAATCCTTCGATCCCGTTTTCTTATTACGCATAATGGACAGCTTGTGTGTGATAAGGGGGTGGTTGACAATGTGAAGTTCGCTCATTTTAAAAATCTCCTCTGCTCATTTTAAATTAAATATATTATACTACATTTTTTTCGTTTTTTCAAGAGGATTACGAAAATAAATTAAAAATCGGTAAAGATTTACAAAATCCTGTTTACAAGTCCTCCAAACGGTGATACAATTTAAGACGAATACTATCGGAGCGTTATATTATTTATGGAAAAAAGTGTCGGAATATATACCCTCGGCTGCAAGGTCAATCAGTACGAGAGTGAAGCCGTCGCGGAGCTGTTCGGCGAACACGGTTTTAAGGTCTGCGACCACTCTCTGCCTTGCGACATATACGTTATAAACACCTGCACGGTGACATCGGAAAGCGACCGCAAGGCAAGGCAGTTCATACGCCGCGCAATATCGGCAAACCCTGATGCGTACATTCTCGTAATGGGCTGCATGGCACAAAGAGTGCCCGATGAAATAGCGAAAATCGGCGGCGTTGATTACATATGCGGAAGTTCGAATAAGCTCTCGGTCGTTGAGGCGGCGGAAAAACTGCTCGAATCGGGCAGAAAAAACGTTATTCCCGAAAATAACGTCACCCCGCTTGACGGTGCGGATTTCGA
This sequence comes from uncultured Eubacteriales bacterium, assembly GCA_934385225.1. Taxonomy (GTDB): domain Bacteria; phylum Bacillota; class Clostridia; order Oscillospirales; family CAG-272; genus SIG710. The sequence goes on along the minus strand of CAKRPQ010000014.1, from coordinate 15,130 downwards.
GTCAATGAGAATATCACGCTTTGACCGCACGCGCGCTTACCTCAAAATAGAGGACGGCTGCGAAAACAACTGCACCTACTGTGCCATTCCCGCCGCGCGCGGCACGGTGCGTTCAAAGAAGCCCGAAGATGTTCTGCGCGAGGTTCGGCTGCTTACCGAAAACGGCTGCCGCGAGATCGTCCTTACGGGCATAGAAACCGCGTCATACGGAAAGGACCTTGACAGCTACGGTTTTGCGGATCTCCTCTGCGACATCGACAGGATAGAGGGTGTCGGAAGGATTCGGATAGGTTCTATCGACCCGTCCGTTATGCGCGAGGATTTTGTCAAAAAAATAGCGGGACTTCGCTGTCTCGCTCCGCATTTTCATATTTCGATGCAGAGCGGCAGCAACAAAATTCTCGCCGCGATGAAGCGCAAGTACAACCGCGAGATCGCTCTCCGAAACATGGAACTGCTCAGAAAATACATTAAGGACGTGAACTTCACAACAGACATTATTGTCGGCTTTCCCGGCGAGACGGACGAGGACTTTCGTGATACCGTCGATCTTGCCGAAAAGGCAAAATTCCTTGCAATTCACGTTTTCTCATATTCAAAAAGAGCGGGAACACCCGCGGCGGCGATGAAGGATCAGGTTTCCGAGGCGGTAAAGCACGCGCGTTCGGCAGAGCTTATTGCCGTTTCAAAAAGACTGACAGCGGAAATTCTTGAAAAATTCATAAGCGAAAATGAAAAGGTATCCGTACTTTTTGAGTCGCACGAAGGCGGTTACGCATACGGTCACACACCGTCGTTCGTTGAAGTCCGCGCAAAAAGCGACGTTCCTCTGCACGGTGAGATAAGAGAAGTAAAGCCTCTCTCTTTCTCGGACGGCACGGTGACGGGAGAAATAACGGAGGATTAAAGATGGCAAAGAAAACGTATCTTGACTACCCCGCCTTCGCAGATAAACACGGGATCATAACAGGCTTCCGCACGGCGTATACAGATTTTCTTCTCGCGGTGAAGAACGATCTTTGTCTTTCTGCGCCGATTTCCGTTCTCGTTTATCTTCAAAACCATTACAGGCTCTCGGAACTTCGCGATCCGACCGTAGATGAGCTTATTATGCTCGATATAATTTGCACAAACGCCGAAACGGAGACGGAATACCTGATTTCGGACTTCAAAACGAACGACAAAAAAATTGCCGCGACCTTTTATGACTTCACCGAAAAATATTCTCTGCTGTACGGCGGCGAAAAAGGTGCCGTCAGAGCCTCGCGGATACTTACGGCGGCGGAGCGCTATTTTTCGGGGTGCGGCTTTACGGGCGGGCGTACCGTTTCGGAAAGAAAAGCGCCGAAAAATCCCGTTTACCTCTTAACGGACGACAGCGTGATTTCCGAGGCAAGAGGAAACGGAATATACGCCGAAAAACTCGAAAAAGGCGAAAGCGTTTTTGACGCCGTGCTAACCGACTGCAAGCACGCGGAGTTGTATGTTTCCGATCTTACGGACAGTCTGAGAACTCTGCCGACATTCGGCGGAGGCGGTCTTTCAGTCGCCTTGTGCTCGGAAAATGACGCAGCTTTGGTCGGAAATATCGCTGCGTCGCGCGATGCTTTTTTCAAAATAATAGGAAGAAAGAACAAAAAGGGCAAATTCCGTTTTACTGCGGGGCAAGCGTCACTCGCAATCGATGCGGATCTCATGGCGGGGCTTTCGCATAGAAGAATAAACAGCGTAACCGATGTCGTAATATCGGAAAGTGCTGAATGTGCCGGAGTATCGTCGCCGCAAAGCGGCGTTTTCGTGGCAGATCCGACAAAATCACCGTTTGCGGCGGGCGAAAAGCTCATAATTGCTGCCGCGGCGCACGCCGTCGCGTGCGGTATACGTCCCGAAGATGCTCTGATTTCGTGCAAAATCGCACTCCCGACGGAGTTCGGTGCCGAAAACACCGTTTCACTGCTTCTCGGCATTTATCGTGCGGAAATTGAGCTGTGCGTTATGTCGCGGGGCGATTCTGTCCGTATCTCGGACGCGGTCACATCTTGTAGCGCGCTTGCGGCAGTTACCGCGGAAAGCGGTGCGGCAAAAAAGGTGCACGGCGGGCTGTTCATAATATCGCCGACGCAAAACGTCTATGGCTACGAAGGCATAAGGCGCTGTTTCGATTATATTTTGAAATTCCGCGCAAGCGGCCACACATCGGCAATATACGAAATCAGCTGTCCCGATGAAGCGATAAATGCTTTTCCGTTTGCAAGAGACGAAATAATACACGCGGGAAGCGGATTTGCCGTCGCCGCGGACTGTATTCCGATGCCCGCGGAGGGTGTTTCCGTTGCGTGTATCAAGGACAAAATTCCGTAAGATTTGACCGAATAATCAAATAAAAAATATTTTTTTAAGAAAACACTTGCTTTTTTCAAAAATGTATGGTATAATAACGGAGTTATACAGCAAAATAATAATTTCAATAGAAGTCGCACTCATAAAAAGTGCTTCGAGGAGGTGTCAGGAATGGCAAAGTGCAGTATCTGCGGAAAGGGCGTTGTTTTCGGACATAACGTATCCCACTCAAACCGCAAGACAAACAGAACATGGAAACCCAATATCCGTAAGGTAAAGGCTGTTGTGGACGGCACTCCCAAAACGGTTTGCGTTTGTTCCAAGTGTCTGCGTTCGGGCAAGATCAATCGCGCCTGAATATTAGGAATTGCATGGGGTTTTGCCTTTTGGGGCGATGACCCCTGCTTTTCTTTTTCAGAAAGGGAATCAGATATGAAAACGGCTGTTTGCGGCGCGTATGCGCCCGCAGAGATCATTGACAGTCTCGGAAAATATTCGGACAACATCATAGTTCTGCCGCCCTTTTCGGCTCTGCCATCTCCCGTCTCGTCACATGCCGATATGCTTATCTTTCCCGCCGTAAAAAGCGGTGTTATATACACTCACGCGGAATACCTCGCGGCGGAAAAGGCCATTTTTGAAAGGCTTACGGACGCGACAGGAATGCGCATCGCGGCTATACCCGAAAAGGTCGGACGCGATTATCCGCGCGACGTTCTTCTGAACGCACTCGCACTCGGCAATAAAATTGTCGGGAAAATCGACGCTCTTTCGTCCGCCGTTCTCCCGGAGGGCAACCATATAAACACAAAGCAGGGCTACGCAAAGTGCAGTTCTTGCAAGGTTACAGAAAACGCCGTCATAACAGAGGACGGCTCGATTGCAAAAGCACTACTCGAAGTGGGCGCGGACGTTCTCGTTATCGAAAAAGGGCATGTTTCGATCCGCGGATTTGACTGCGGTTTTATCGGAGGCGCAAGCGGGTGCGACAGCGAAAACGTCTATTTCTGCGGCAATATCGAAGCGCACCCCGACTACGACAAAATTTTCAAATTTTGCCGAAAGCACGGAAAAAATGTCGTTTCTCTCTCGCAAATTCCTCTTACCGACGTCGGAACCGTATTTTTTATATAAAATTAGCGGCGAGCCTCTTTATGAAGCCCGCCGTATTTTTTATACCTGATGCGTTTTGCGCAGAGAATGAAGCATATCGTTCTTTATGTCCCACAGCTTCTGCGAAAGGTCAACGTAATAGTCATGAGGATTCTCGAAACGAAGAACCTCGTCCCACATAAAGGCGATTTCTCTTTTGCAATGCTCTCTGATCTCCTCTATATCGGGGAGCTTATACACAAGCTCGCCGTTTTTGAATATCGGAACGAGAAGTTCGCGCGCGGTGTAGTTAGTAATCACCTTGCGCTTCCATGTATGCACGGGATCAAAGATTTCAAGAGGCTTCGTGTCGTCCACCGTTTCGTCGTGAAGGCAGATAAGATCCGCCTCCGCCTTCATATCGTCGTTACTGTAAAGGCGGTACACTTTTTTGAAGTGCGGCGTTGTGACCTTTGCCGCATTTTCGCTTATCTTTATCTTCGGAATGATTTTTCCGTCCTTATCCTCTATCGCGCAGAGTTTATACACTCCGCCGAAAACAGGGTTGCTCTTCGATGTAATCATACGCTCGCCGACGCCGAAAGCGTCAACGCACGCACCCTGTCTTATAAGGTCGCCGATAATGTATTCGTCAAGAGAGTTCGAAACTACTATCTTGCAATAATCGAAACCCGCGTCGTCGAGCATTTTGCGCGCCTTTTTCGTGAGATATGTGATGTCTCCCGAATCGAGACGTATGCCGCATTTCTTTATTCCGAGAGGAAGCAGAACCTCCCTGAACGCCTTAATTGCGTTCGGAACACCGCTGCCGAGGACATCGTAGGTGTCAACGAGAAGCGTAGCTCCTTCGGGATAGCACTCGCAATAGGTCTTGAAAGCCGTATATTCGTCGGGAAACATCTGAACCCATGAGTGCGCCATCGTTCCCGTTGCGGGAATACCGTACGCTTCATCGGCAATGGTACAAGCCGTGCCCGCGCAGCCCGCGATATAAGTTGCTCTCGCGCCGAGAATCGCACCGTCGGCACCCTGCGCGCGTCTTGAACCGAACTCGCTTATCGCTCTCCCTTCCGCGGCTCTTACTATTCTGTTTGCCTTTGTCGCTATCATCGACTGATGGTTGAGTATAAGCAGTATATACGTCTCGACAAACTGCGCCTCAATCGCTCTCGCCCTTACCGTGAGGATCGGCTCGTGCGGGAATATGACGGTTCCCTCGGTCACGGCATATATATCGCCCGTGAAACGGAACGAACGTAGGTATTTAAGAAATTCGTCGTCAAAAATCTTTTTGCTTCTGAGATACTCGATATCCTCGTCCTCGAATTTGAGATCCTTAATGTATTCGACGATCTGTTCAAGTCCCGCCGCGATGGCAAAGCCCGCGTTATCGGGATTTTCTCTGTAAAAAACGTCGAAATACGATATCGTGTCCCCCATTCCGCTCTTAAAATATCCGTTTGCCATGGTCAGCTCATAAAAGTCGCAGAGCATGGTCAGATTTCTTGAAATATCCTTCATAAACGACGAATCCTCCGTTATTAAATAATTTTTCATTCAAAAAACTTGTAATTTCCCGAAAAAAGTATATAATATAAATATATTACTCTCTCTGAAAGGAATTATACACCATGAAGGACGGTTTTGTCAAGGTGGCAGTCGCAACTCCTTCCCTAAAAGTTGCCGATCCCGCCTTTAATACGGAAGAAATAATCAAAATTTCAAAAAAAGCCTCGGAGGACGGCGTTAAAATTCTCGCTTTCCCCGAACTTTCGATAACAGCATACACCTGCTCCGATCTCTTTTCCGCCGACACTCTTCTCGAAAAGGCAAAGGAGGAACTCGGACGCATCATAAACGAAACCTCAAAGCTCGACACGCTTATAACCGTCGGACTTCCGCTCACGCACAAGGGCAAGCTCTACAACTGCGCGGCGGTTATGAAAGGCGGAGAACTTCTCGGCATAATTCCAAAGGCTAATATCCCGAACTACAACGAATTTTACGAAATGCGCCATTTTGCGCCCGCTCCCGACGAGAACGAGACGATACGCCTCTTCGGCAAGGACGTTCCGTTCGGCAAAAACATCATCTTTGCCTGCTCGGAATTTGAAAACATCAAGGTTGCCGTGGAAATATGCGAGGACATCTGGGTCAGCATTCCGCCGTCCTGCTATCACACAGCCGAGGACGCGACGATAGTTATAAATCTCTCTGCGTCGAACGAAACGATAGGCAAGGACAATTACAGAAGAATGCTCGTACAGTCGCATTCGGCACGAACCGTCAGCGCTTATATGTACGCCGACTGCGGAGAGGGCGAATCGACGACGGATCTCGTTTTTGCGGGACACAGCATAATATGCGAAAACGGAGGTATTCTCGCCGAAAGAAAGCCTTTTGAAAAATGCGGCGACTATATCTCGACGGAAATAGATACGGACAGGCTCGTTCACGACCGCCGCAAGACGAACACCGTAAACACAACCAGACACGGCAAATACGACACCGTTTATTTTGATCTCAAACCCGTGAAAACGGTTCTGACGCGCTTTGTCGACCCGCACCCGTTTGTTCCGAGCGACAAGGGCGAGCGCGCAAAAAGGTGCGAGACGATTCTTTCGATACAGGCAAAGGGTCTCACAAAGAGAATAGAAGCCGCGCACGCGAAAAAATGCGTCATAGGCATTTCGGGCGGACTTGACTCCTGCCTTGCGCTCCTCGTGACCGTTAAGGCGATGGATTTTCTCGGCAGACCGCACAGCGACATCATCACGGTGACAATGCCCTGCTTCGGAACGACAAAACGCACAAAAACGAACGCCGAAGTCCTCTGCACCGAGCTTGAAACCGATTTCCGCACGGTCGATATTGCCGAGGCGGTAAATCTGCACTTCCGCGACATCGGTCACGACCCGAAAAATCTCAACGTAGTTTACGAAAACGTTCAGGCGCGCGAGCGCACTCAGGTAATAATGGATATCGCAAACGCGGAGGGCGGTATAGTCATAGGAACGGGCGACCTTTCGGAGCTTGCGCTCGGCTGGGCGACCTACAACGGCGACCATATGTCAATGTACGGCGTGAATGCGTCCGTGCCGAAAACGCTCATTCGCCACATCGTCGCATACGCGGCGGACAAGTATGCCATGCTCGGCGACGAAAAGTTGTCAAAGGCTCTCTCCGATATTCTTGACACGCCCGTCAGCCCCGAACTTCTCCCCGCAAAGGACGGCGAAATAAGTCAGAAGACGGAGGATCTCGTAGGTCCTTACGAGCTGCACGATTTCTACCTTTACAATATGCTCAGATTCGGTTTTTCGCCGAAAAAGCTGTACCGTCTTTCCGAATACGCACTCGGCAACGTTTACGATGCCGAAATACGCCTCAAATGGCTCGAAACATTCATAAAACGCTTCTTCGCGCAACAGTTCAAGCGTTCCTGCCTGCCCGACGGACCGAAAGTCGGTTCGGCTTCCCTCTCACCCCGCGGCGACTGGCGTATGCCGAGCGACGCTTCAAGTGCGGCATGGCTCTCCGAGGTCGAAGAACTTAAAAAAGAAATATAAATCAAAAAAAGATACGGGGGAACAATGCGTTCCCCTTGTCTTTCCCGAAAAACAAGCGGAGGTGATAAATACCGAATGAAACTGATTTTCAAATATGTAAAACCGTTTATCGGGATCACGATACTTGCACTTACTGCAAAAATCATAGGCACACTGATGGATCTCACGCTCCCGTACATTCTCGAATACATAATCGACAAGGCAGTTCCGACGGGCAAGGCTTCAAACATTTTCATCTGGGGCGGCGTAATGGTCATCTGCTCCGTTCTCGCCTTTACCGGCAACGTCACGGCGAACAAACTCGTCGCAAAAGTCGCGAGAAACACCACCGAAAAGCTGCGCCACGACCTTTTTGAAAAGGTGATGAGCCTTTCGGCGTCGCAGATAGACAAAATTACCGTTCCGAGCCTTGAATCGCGCCTCACCTCCGACACGTTTCAGATACACCGCGTCGTCGGAATGATGCTCCGTCTCGGCGTGCGCGCGCCGATACTTCTTATCGGCGGTCTTTGCCTTACTTTCACGCTCGATCCCGTTCTGACTCTCGTAATGGCGGGAACACTTCCCTTTATCGGTCTTACCGTATATCTCGTCTCAAAGAAAGGTATTCCGCTTTTTACGGACGTGCAGAACGGCGTTGACTCGATGACAAGGGTCGTGCGTGAAAACGCGCAGGGTGTGCGCGTCGTGAAAGCTCTCTCAAAGGGCGATTACGAGCGCAGACGTTTTGACAGCGCAAACAGATCGCTCGTCAGGCTCGAAAAACGTGCCAACCTTACAATGGCGCTCACAAATCCGCTCCTTACGCTCATTCTCAATCTCGGTCTTGCTTTCGTCATCGCCGTCGGCGCATACCGCGTCAAAACGGGCGTAAGTGATACGGGCGTTATCATCGCGTTTATGTCATATTTTACTATCATAACAAACGCCATGCTCTCGATAACGAGAATATTCACAATGGCGTCCCGCGGAAAAGCATCTGCCGACAGAATAGGCGAAGTTCTCGCACTCGGAGACGAGCTTCCCGTTATAAACGACACAAAGAAGCACGCCTGCGATTACCTTGTTTTCGACCACGTCTCCTTCTCCTACGAAAAAGTGAAAAACAATCTTGACGATATTTCGTTTTCGCTTCCGAGAGGCGGAACGCTCGGAATAATCGGCGCGACGGGAAGCGGAAAGTCAACGCTCACCGAGCTTATTATGCGTTTTTACGATGCCGACAAAGGACACATCTACCTTGACGGCAGAGATATTCGTTCATATACGCCGTCCGAGCTTCACGGCAAAATAGGTATTGTTCGCCAAAACGATTTTCTTTACAACGACACAATAGAAGAAAACATATCATTCGGCCGCAGTATCCCGCACGAGGAAATTGTGCACGCCGCAAAAGCCGCGCAGGCGGACGGTTTCATTACCGAAAAAGGCGGCTACGACACCGTTCTCACGTTCAAGGGAACGAACATTTCGGGCGGGCAGAAGCAGCGTATTCTTATTGCCCGTGCGCTTGCGGGCAATCCCGAACTGCTTATACTCGATGACGCTTCGTCCGCTCTCGACTACAAGACCGATTCGCTGCTCCGCGCGGCAATAGTGCGCGATTACGGAAGCGCAACCGCCGTAATCATTGCGCAGAGAATCAGCTCCGTAATGAACGCCGACCTCATTCTCGTTCTCGACGACGGAAAGCCCATCGCATCGGGGACGCACGACGAACTTATTAAGAACTGCGAAATATATCGCGAAATAAGCGATTCCCAGCTGGGAGGTGTTGTGCTTGAATAACACTAAATTCAAAAAGCCTCAGGCGGAGGAAAAGACTGTCATAAGCAAGGAAAAAAAGAAAACACTTCTTATCCGAATGTTTTCATATATGCTCCGCTTCCCCAATCTCACAATAGCGGCGATCCTCATAATGGCACTTTCAAACGTTCTTTCACTCCTGGGGCCGCGTCTCGCCGGTTACGCAATAGACGCAATAGGAAACGACGGCGCGGATATGCAAAATGTCATTTATTACTGCGTACTTATGGCGGCAAGCTACGTTCTCTCGGCGGCGTTTTCCTATCTGAACTCCGTCGTCATGGTAAATCTCAGTCAGAAGATTACCTATTCTATGAGAAAAGAAATATTCGACCGTCTCACATTCCTGCCCGTTTCGTATTTTGACCGAACGGCGACGGGAGACATAGTCAGTCACATTTCATACGACGTTGACACCGTGAACGCTTCGCTCTCAAACGACCTTCTTCAAGCGGGTGCGGGCATTATCACCGTTGTCGGCTCGTTTGTGATGATGCTCTCGATCTCTCCGATAATGGTTTCGATATTTATTTTCACGATTCCCGTGTCACTCCTTGTCACGAAATATAAAACAAGGAAGATACGCCCGTATTTCAGAGCGCGTTCGGGAAAAATCGGTGAGCTGAACGGCTACGCCGAGGAAATGCTGTCAGGGCAAAAGACAATCAAGGCATACAGCCGCGAAAAAGTCATAGTCTCACGCTTTGACGTAAAAAACAAGATCACGGCGGACGCGTATTTTGACGCCGAATATCACGGCTGCGTCATCGGTCCTTCGGTAAACTTCATCAACAACATTTCACTGTCGCTTATATCCGTTCTCGGCGGTATCCTTTATCTCTACACGCTGACGCATGCCGAAAATCCCGTTCCTTACCTCGTTATCAGTCTCGGAAACGTGTCGTCGTTCATCACATATTCACGCAAATTCGCGGGTCCTATAAACGAACTTGCAAATATACTGAGTGAAATCCAGTCTGCCTGCGCCGCCGCGGAAAGAGTTTTCAGAATAATCGACACAGAGCCCGAAAAGGCTGACGCAGAGGGTGCTGTCGTTCTCGAAAACACAAAAGGCGACGTGCGAATGGAGAATGTAAAATTCGGATATACTGATGAAAGACTTATACTGAAAAACCTGTCGTTCCACGCGCGTCCCGGTTCTGTTATAGCGATCGTAGGTCCGACCGGCGCGGGGAAAACGACGATAATAAACCTGCTTATGCGCTTTTACGACGTGACAGACGGAAACATTTACACGGACGACATCGAAACGCGCAGGATAACGCGCGACAGTCTGCGCGCCTCTTACACCATGGTTTTGCAGGACACCTGGCTTTTCAGCGGAACAATTTTCGAAAACATCGCATACGGTAAAGAAGGGGCAACGGCGGAAGAGGTGAAAAAAGCGGCGGAGGCGGCTAAAATCGCGGGATACATAGAAAGTCTGCCAAGCGGCTACGACACCGTAATATCCGACGACGGCGTGAATATATCGAAAGGGCAGAAACAGCTCATGACAATAGCCCGCGCCATGCTTGCGGGTTCACCGATGCTCATTCTTGACGAGGCGACGTCAAACGTCGATTCAAGAACCGAAAAACAGATTCAGGACGCAATGTACAGACTTATGGAGGGCAAGACCTGCTTTGTCATCGCACACAGGCTCTCGACAATAAAAAACGCCGATCTCATTCTCGTTCTGAAAGACGGAAATGTTATTGAGCAGGGTACGCATGACGAGCTTCTTGACACGGAGAACGGTTTTTACCGCTCGCTCTATCGTTCGCAATTCGACTGAGAACCAAAGGGAGGCAATTTTTACTTTGACAGGCTCCGAGAAAAAAAGAAGAGAAAAAAGCAACGGGATACTGAAAAACGCATACATTGCGCACCGCGGTCTCCACGACGGAAAGTCCATACCCGAAAACTCTCTCGGAGCGATAAACCTCGCGGCAAAAAAAGGGGTTGTCACCGAGATAGACATTCGTCTTTCCGCCGACGGAGAGGTCATTGTCTTTCACGACGACTTTGCGGACAGACTTTGCGGGGTTCACAGGCGCCCGGAGGATATGACCCTCGCGGAAATAAAAAAACTGCGGCTTCTCGGTACGCACGAACGCATTCCCACTCTTTCGGAGTGTCTTAACGTCTGCGGCGGCAGAGTTCCGCTTCTTATAGAGTTCAAAACAGCCGCTCATAACGGCGCACGACTTTGCCGTGCCGCCGACAGGATACTCTCGCGGTATGACGGCGAATATCTTGTGCAGTCGTTCTATCCGTCGGTACTTTTGTGGTACAGGACGCATCGCGCGGACGTGCCGAGAGGGCAGCTCTCGTCGGCATATGACGGCAAAATCCCGCGTCTCAGAACTCTCGGTGCCCTGCTCTTCCGCACGGCGGCAAATTCCGACTTTATTTCGCTCGAATACAGCTGGGCGACCGAAGCGGGATTTGCGCTTTTGGGAAAATTCGGTGTTCCCGTTATCGGTTGGACATTCAAGAGTGAAAAAAGCCTTGAAAAATATGCCGATTTTTTCGACGGATATATTTTTGAAGGCTTTATTCCGAAGGAAGCAAAACACGGAGAATGATTCTCACTCTCCGTGTTTTGTTATTTCGGTGTTTTCGCGATACTTCCCCGGCGTAACGCCCGTCATGGCTCTGAACTGGCGTATAAAATGAAATTCGTTATCGTAGCCCACGATCGCGGCGACATCGGAAACCGAATATTTGCCTGAAAGAAGATAGTTTTTCGCCGCCTCCGTGCGTGCGTTTATCATATCCTTTATCGGCGAAATGCCGTAAACCTGCTTATATGCGGAATAAAATTTCGACTCGCTTACAGACAGAACCTTCGCCATTTCTGGAACGTTCAGTTTTTCCGAAAGATTCGAAAACATCAGCGTTCTCAGGTTCATAAGTCTGTCTCTCATTTCGTCGTCGACGCCTCGGTCGGTGTCTCCGCCTCCGCCCGCGCGTGAAACCTCTATCATAAGCTCACAGAGCTTAGCCTCGCACATCTCTCTATGGTAGCTCCTGCCCGCAAAATACTCCGCCTCGGCTTTTCTGACTATATCCGTAATGGCGTGCGGCGGGTAGTATATTTTCCCGAATTCAAGACCGAACCGTTCCATAAGAAGCGGCACATCGCCGTCCATATGAATCCAGTCGTGAACGATGCCGTTCTCGCCCGTTTCCCATAGTTGCGGCATATCGAGGTCATAGAAAACGCATGCCGACGGTTTTGTTCTGAATGTTTCGCCGCAGAGATTCATATCGACACTGTCAAAAAGATGAATAAAAACATAATGCGAAAAGCCGTTTGGTCTGTTTATCCCGAAAAACGGCTTTTTTTCAGGCCATGCGTGCCTGATCGCAGAAATTTCCACTTTCATATCAATTTCCCCCACAGTATTATTTTATATCAACGTGTAGAAAAAGTCAATTATTTTGGAGAAAAAATCATTTACTTTTATTTCAAAAAACAGTATAATTTTCACATAAAAAGCATAAGGAGATTTTATATGAAACCGAGAAATGAAGTTCACAATCCCCAATTTGAAAGAAAAAACGTAATTTGTCTGAACGGAGAATGGGAATTTGCCGTTGATATGGAAAAGATAGGCAGAGACGACGGAATCGAACTGTTCAAACCCGACGCAAAAGGATTTGACCGCAGAATAACACTCCCGTTTTGCCCCGAAAGCGAGCTTTCGGGAATAGGCGAGAAAGGATTTATGTATTCCGTATGGTACAGACGCGAGGTTGACGTTTCCGACAGGGCAAAAGGCAAAAGAGTCATACTTAAAATCGGTGCCTGCGATTACAAAACGACAGTCTGGGTAAACGGCGAGGAAGTCGGCACACACCTCGGCGGATACTCTTCGTTTTCTTTTGACATTACCGACAAATTGACAAACGGAAAAGGAACAATCGTCATAAACGCAGAAGACGATTGCAGAAAAGGTACACAGCCGAGCGGAAAACAATCGCCGAGAGCAAAATCATTCGGCTGCTTATACACAAGAACAACGGGAATATGGCAGACGGTAAGCATCGAACTCGTTCCCGAAAAACATATTGACAATTTCAGAATAGTTACCGACATACATAGTAAAAGAGCAATTATAACAGGAAAAACGACCGGGTGCGGTAAAATTTCGGCAAATGCGTTTTATAACGGTGAAATCGCAGCCTCGGACACAAGCGAAAGCAGCGGATCGTTTGCTCTTGTTCTGAACATTTCCGAGCTTCATCTTTGGGAACTCGGAAAAGGAGAGCTTTACGATCTCGAACTCTCATTCGGAGAGGACACCGTAAAAAGCTATTTCGGAATGAGAGAGGTAAAAATCGAAGACGGTAAATTCCTCCTCAACGGAAAAACCGTATTTCAGCGTCTTGTGCTCGATCAGGGCTTTTATCCTGACGGAATATACACCGCTCCGAGCGACGATGCCATAGTAAATGATATAAAGATTTCAATGGCGGCGGGCTTCAACGGCGCAAGACTTCACGAAAAGGTTTTTGAGCCTCGCTTCCTGTATCATTGCGACAGGCTCGGATATATGGTTTGGGGTGAGCAGGGCAACTGGGGATATAATCCTTCAAGACCCGAAAATCTGCACAACTACGCGGAAGAATGGACAGAAGTTGTCGAAAGAGACGCAAACCACCCGTCGATAGTATGCTGGTGTCCCTTCAACGAAACGAATCCCCAAGACAACGACAGGTGGAATCACGACATTACCGTTAAATCAATCTACAAATTAACAAAGACTCTCGATCCGACACGTCCGTGCATTGACGTCAGCGGTTTCTGTCACACGGGCGGCACGGACATTTTCGACGTGCACGATTACACGCACGATACGGAAATAATGAAAAAACGCTATCTCCCATATGTAACTCCGTGGTCCGATGATGAAATTCTGCTGTTCGGCGGCAAGCAGAAATATTCGGGAGCACCCGTTCATGTAAGCGAATACGGCGGAATAGGCTTATCCCTCGACAACGACGGCTGGGGATACAACAAAAGCGCGGCGAGCGAAGAAGAATTCATTAAAGTCTACCGCGATATTACAAACATTCTTCTTGACTGCCCGAACATTTTGGGGTTCTGCTATACTCAGCTCTATGACGTTGAGCAGGAACAAAACGGAATCTACACTTATGAGAGAGAGCCAAAAGTGAATATTGAAAAAATAAGGGAAATCAACACCCGAACCGCGGCAGTTGAAAAATGACGCAAAAAAACTTTTTGGGCATTGATTTTTTCGGAACTCCATTGACTTTGTGTTGGTTTATGTTATAATATAATCGGTTATCATTATCGTCAAAAAGAGAGAGGGGAACAAAATATGAAAGAAATACTGCTTGACGAAAACCTTAATTTTTACCGTGCAAATCTGCATTGCCACACAACGATCTCGGACGGAAAAAAGACGCCCGAAGAGGTGAAAAACTTCTACAAGAGACGTGGATATTCCGTAGTCGCCTACACGGATCACGACGTTTTCATTCCGCACAATGACCTCACGGACGACAAGTTCATTGCCCTCAACGCAATGGAAATAAACCCGACCGGCGACAAGCCGTACGGTGCTAGGGTAGATCTCTGCCACTTCTGCCTTATCGCAAAGGACAAAAACAACAAAACAGACCCGTTTTACCGCAGATGGCCGTACACAAGAGAATGTATCCCTCAGTGGGGCGATATTTCGGAGTGGTTCGACAGGGTCGACACCGATATGACAGTTCCCGACTACCCCATGTCCTATGATCCCGACGTAATTTCGAACATTATGAAAGAGGCTCACGAAAAGGGATTCTTCGTAACATACAATCACCCGTCGTGGTCGCGTGAATTTTATCCGCAGTACTCGAAGTATTCGGGAATGGACGCGATGGAAATTTCCAACTACGGCTGCGTTCTCGAAGGCTACGACGAGGACAACGGTCACTGCTATGACGATTTCCTCCTCCAAGGCAAAAAGATTTATGCCATTGCAACCGACGACAACCACAACTGGCACAGCGACGACGACCCCAAGAGCGACTCTTTCGGCGGCGCAACCGTTATAAACGCTCCCGAACTCACCTACGAGGCAATAATCTCCGCACTCGAAAAAGGCAAATTCTACTCGACGACGGGAACTCCCGAACATGACGGTCCCGAAATCAAATCCATAGTCTGGGAGGACGGCAGTTTAACGATAAAAACGTCTCCCGTTCGCGCAATCTATCTTATCACCGCAACACGTGCCGCCCGCAGCATTTTCACAAATCACGGAAAGCTCATTGAC